>JAYSPO010000001.1:0-4343 GCA_043722015.1 Candidatus Kuenenia sp.
CCTCACAGAAGGTGGATGGTCAGCATCCATTGGGCCGGGTGATTCATTCGTTGATGCCGAAAGGCGTTGAGCACTAAAAGACGCTGCGGGAACAACGCAGACGATTCAGCGTGATTCATTCGTTGATGCCGAAAGGCGTTGAGCACTTCTATGCCCCGGATGGAAGGGATATTGCCGATCTGCGTGATTCATTCGTTGATGCCGAAAGGCGTTGAGCACTGCATGATCACGCCCGACAATTGGAGCATCCAGAGTGTGATTCATTCGTTGATGCCGAAAGGCGTTGAGCACATTCACCAGACGGAACACCAAGGGTCAGATGCTTGTGATTCATTCGTTGATGCCGAAAGGCGTTGAGCACCTCCACGATCGGTGCCGGCAACGTGACGGTGGTGGTGATTCATTCGTTGATGCCGAAAGGCGTTGAGCACGAATGACATGATCCACATCCACCGCAATTGCGTCCGTGATTCATTCGTTGATGCCGAAAGGCGTTGAGCACGGTCACAGACACGCCGCTGATGCAGCGGGCGGTTGGGTGATTCATTCGTTGATGCCGAAAGGCGTTGAGCACCCGCGACCTGCGTTTCCTGTGTTTCGACTGCCTTGGTGATTCATTCGTTGATGCCGAAAGGCGTTGAGCACAAATTTCGCAGGATGGATTCCTTCGTCTGGTTCGATCGTGATTCATTCGTTGATGCCGAAAGGCCTTGTCCTTACCCACATCTTCGAGACCCCATCCGCCTCGTGCGGATGGTGAATCAGATGGTTGGCTAAACACGCCTCGTTTCAACACTGCACAAGACCCCATCCGTCTTGTACGGATGGTGAATGAGATGGAAATCGCGGCCGAAGAGGCTACATGCCCCATAGAAACTACAGCCTTCGAATTATGCTTTCGATATTGTCCACCATCCGCACGAGGCGGATGGGGTCGTGGAGTCAAGGCTTCATGCCGGTGGAACGCAGGTTTGAAGACCTTTCCAGTTTCCAAACCTTCGGACCACTGGCACAGGGCCAGTGGGGCCGGACGATTGCTGGTGCTTTCTTTGTTCACAGGTAACCTTCAAATGGGTGGGGGCGTGGTCGAGGCTTGTGGGGGCATGGGCAGAACTGGTGTGGCTGCTCCTGGTGGCGTGCATTCGAGGCAGTCCGGGTTCCGTTTGTCTGCCGGGGCAATTCGCCAGACGTTCAATTTGTTCTCCGAGCCAAACGAAGCGAACCGCCCGTCTGGAAGAGTGAGTATGCGAGTGGCGTCTCGGTGTCCTGTCATCCGCAATGATTGCGATCCCTCGTCTGGATCCACCAGCACCACACTTCCATCTTCGCCGTCGATTACAAACGATTTCAACTCTGAATCCCAGGCGATGCCGCTGGGTGTGTGAGACGAAGTTAACGGCAGGGCTCGATGAGTGTGCGGTGATTCCACATTCCACAAGTGCAGCTGACGCTTAGAGACCGATTCTGGTTTGACTGACGGAGCAGGCCGTTCCTGTGAATCAAGCACAGGCACCTGGCCAGCACCCCAGATCGTCTCGACGGCGGCGAGCTGAGCACCGCCCGAATCAAATGTCAGAAAGCTGTGCGACAGTTTTTCCGCGACCAGTTTCAGCGGCTCATCGGAATTCGGTTGACCCATCAGAATCGCACCCTCTCCGGTGGAAACTGCGAATCGATCTCCGTTCGGCGTCACGGCCAGCGACTGGGCATATGACTTCATCACCCATTTTCGCAGATCTTTGCCTGTCGTCCCGTCATACAGTCGGATCGACTTGTCACCTGCCAACAGATGACCGTCTGCCACATTCCACACGACGACGTCTCCCGCCTTATCGGGACGACAGGAGTCGAATCCGACACCCGCCAGATCCTTCCCGGATGGGCGGAACGACAGATCGACGATTTCTCCGTCGAAGGCGTCCATCTTGGCCGCGAGTTTTTGGTCGGCCAACGTCCACACCTTGACGGTCCGATCGTTGCCGGAGCTGGCGGATGCGGCGCATGCATGGCACCAGGCGGTGCGTTGTGAGGTTTCACATCGCGATGAATCACGCCTTCTCTGTGCGCATATTCCAGCGCTTCGGCAAGAGACTTGACCCACTCCGCTGCCAGCGATGAATCGACTGCCTTTCCGGAAATCCGATCGACAAGCGTCTGACCCTCAACATACTCTGTGGCGATGAACAGGTCATCGCCATCCGCTCCGGCTTCATAGACCGCCACAATATTGGGATGGTGCAGAGGAGCCGCCGCACGGGCCTCCAGAATCAATCGTTCGCCCGCCTTGCCCGCCCCTCGCGGGACCTTGAGTGCCACTTCTCGATTCAGGATGGGGTCCCATGCTCGATAGACGGTGCCAAAGCCACCCTGTCCGAGGGCTGCACGGATCTGGAAGCGGCCAATCTGACTCTTCGCAAACTCCGGCTTTGGTGGCGCGACAGCCTCAGGAGTCATTTGCGGCGGTGCCGGCAACTCCGCCGCAGGGACCCTGCAATGAGCCTGGCAGGACGGGCACCGAATGAGTTTCCCGGCCAGCGTGTCTTTGACTTTCAGCGTTTGCTGACAATCCGAACATTGGATCTTAATAGACATAAGATGCCCCATTACTTTTTGGATCGTCAGGCGAAACGATGCAAGACCACGTCGGAATCTCCCGGAGTTTACCGGGCCATCGGGGTACTGAGGCAGCGTTTTTGTCGGCGATTTAGAAAACTCAGCAATGATTGAATGAGGTCTGATTTCCCGGATCCAACGCCGCCGGGAAGGTTTCCTGACGGCATGCGGAAGTTGAACGTCGTCTGCGAACGATCAGGCAGCCCTGCAGCGCGAATCCTCCACAGGTTCAGATTTCTCTCCTTGGAGAGCTCGACATGACTTTGAAATCTTGTGCGACGACGACGTCGGCGCGACCGACATCATTTTGGCTGTCTGTACGGACTTTTTTCAACGGCACACTCCGCATCTCACGACATGAGGGACACTTGAATTCTCGATCGCCGACAGACGAGTCTGCCAGCGGTAATGGTCGGGCGAAAACCTGTGTATAGAATCTTCGTCCTGACTTGCTTACGGCGACGGCGACGCCGATATGAGTGTACTGGCCGTTCACGATGTTTGCGCGATGCCCGGCCGAGTTCATCCAGTCCTGCACTGCTGCTGTTGCATCCAACTGACCTTCGGCCACATTTTCTCCAGCCGCCATGGATTGATATCCGGAACCACTCAGACGAACAAAAAACGATCGCCCCTCAATGGTGTGCGACAGTTGCTCCAACCTCGCAGTTTTGACTGTGCGAAAACTGCGTCGCCTTATGTGTCTACACCAACATCTGGCTGTGTTCAATGAATTGGCAGTCAAAGCGCCGGATCTGATGCGGCTTGTCCTTCAGGTGAGCGTCGCGGCGCTGGTGAATGTGCAGAGCGTGGAGGCGATCGACGCCGAGATGAAGCGGCGGGCGGTGGTGGGGAATTGAGGGAAGTCAAAGATCATTTCCCGACCTGGCGGAAGTCATGTTTCACTTCCGGAGCTGGTGCCGTGGTGGCACCGATGCTGCGGCCAGACTGGCGGCGGTGCACAGTTTTTCATAATGAAGTACCGGAATCATTGGTTTGGTCCGAGTCATCCTGAAGTACTCTGCGGACAACATTCCTGAGGTCTTCCAGCGCATATGGTTTCTGGATGAAAGCCGATGGGCCATCGCCGGACAAGCAGTTGAGAACAGAAGGCTCGTTGTACCCACTGGATAAGATCGCTTTCACATTGTTTCGAACTCGCCTCATTTCACAGAGGGCCGCGGGGCCGTCAAGATGCGGCATATTGATATCCAGCAGTATCAGCCGAAACGCAGTCGGATCTGATTGGAAGATTTCGACGCCTTCCAACCCGTGCGAAGCAGTCATCACGGTGAATCCCATCGATGTCAGCATCCCGCTTGCGATCCTGCGAATAGATTCTTCGTCATCGACCACCAGCACATTGCCGCTGCCACACCAATTCGACGGGAGGCGTGTCACCGGAACAGGCTGATTGGCAGACAAACCACTGGCGGGGAGCAAAACGGTGAATGTCGTACCGCGGCCTGGTTCGGTGTCGCACAGGATCGCGCCTCTGTTCCCGCGGACAATGCCAAGAACCGCTGCCAGTCCCAGGCCGCGGCCTGTAAACTTGGTGGTGAAGAACGGTTCGAAGATTCTTGATCGAATCTCCGCCGACATGCCGACTCCGTTGTCCGCCACAGAAAAGAAAACATACATGCCCTCTCGCGGCATGTCAGGAAAGCACGACCCTTTCAAAAACGCATGTTCGCAGTGTCGAATGCCTGTGCTCACCAGAATATCGCCCG
>JAYSPO010000002.1:0-3440 GCA_043722015.1 Candidatus Kuenenia sp.
AATGCCGAATCCGCCAGCGATCACCGGATCACCGAATTGTGCGCTGATCTCAGAAGCCTGCTGCTGACTCAGCAACGCTGGACCGACCGCCTGGAAAACCAGATTTGGCGTCTGGAATCACAGGCATCGCTGATGCGACGACTTCAGCGACTGTTGGTCGACCGCTCGCCCGGGAACGATCGTTTGTGGGAACTCTGTGAAGCCATCGCGCGGGAAACTCAGGCTCTGCCGTCCGGTTTGTTGCTGCTGCCGGAACCTGGCCATCGAGTTCTGCTGGCGAATGATCACATGTCGGCGCGGGCAGCATGGTCGCTGGAACAGGCACGACTTGCAGTTTTTTCCGGCGTGACGCTGCTGCCGGATGTGCGCGGAGCTGACATTGTCGCTCAAACGCTGCAGGCCTCATCGACGGATCTGCTGGAGATCGCCGGGCGGGATCACGATACGTCGGTGTTTGCGGAACCGCTCTGGCTGCAGCGTCCGGCAATCGCTGGTCCGGCTGAGGATGTGTCGCGACTGATCAACCTTGCCGGGACTGTGTTGAAGGCGACCGACACGTTGTCGCAGACGGCCCTGGATCGCATCGTGCCACCGGCGATTGAGGAATTCTACGGAGGCCTTTCCGTTTCAATTGAAGCAGGCTCACTCGCTGAAGAAGACATGACAATGGCCCGCGCCATCTGCCATGCGCTGGGCCTGCCGTTCACGAATCCTCAGACGAACATTGTGGCACCTGCGGCAACCGACGATGCCGCGATTGTGCTCACTCACAAACTCCGCTGGCACGATGGCACAACGAACGATGCGGCTGAACGACCCCAATCAACCCGCGCTCGCATGAAACGTCCACATTTCGCAGCCACCAATTCTCCTGCCCCGTCACTTACGTTGTTCGCGCGGGAAGAATGACGGGCGACGGCAGTTCCTGCCGGTTTGCAGTTTGTCTCCGCGAGAGTCTGCAGCGCTTCACGCGACTATCGTCGCAAGCGTTGGAAAAGAACCGATAACATCTTTTATGCACGACGAAGATTCTCAACCAGCAGCAATCGACTACTGGAGCGACGCGCGTACGCCGTTGTCCAGTCTGTTGTTCCTGATTCCGTGGATCGTGGTCTATGAATTCGGCGTGCTGGTGATGGGGCAGGATCAACCGGATGTCGTGCGGAACGGTGCGGATTTCTGGATGCGGTCCGTGCTGTCGCAACTGGGTTTTGGACAAGGAATGCTGTTGCCCGGGATTGTCGTCTCGATGCTGCTCACCTGGCACGTCTTGCGCAAGAACCCGTGGCAGGTCCGCTTCGAAACTCAGCTCGGAATGCTGGCCGAGAGTTTGCTGCTGGCAATCGGTTTGGTGGCTGTCGGCCAATGTCACGATATTCTGTTTCGACAGTTGGCCATGCAACAGGTGCCTGGCGCTGCGCTGCTGAATTCTGTCGGGCCGGTGACGCGCGCCGTTTCATTCATCGGTGCTGGTGTCTATGAAGAGGTGATGTTCCGTCTGCTGCTGGTTCCGGCCGCGTTTATGCTCTTTCGGATGTTTGAATTTCCGTCGAAATGGGCGGCGGTCATGGCAGCGATCTGCACCAGCTTCCTGTTTGCCGTGGCACATCACGTCGGTCCTTCTGCGGAAGCACTGAATCTGTTCGCGTTCTCCTTCCGCGCCGCCGCTGGACTCTTTTTTGCCAGCATTTTCCTGCTCCGCGGTTTTGGAATTACGGTCGGCTGTCACGCGGCGTACGACCTGCTTGTCGGGGTCGTGCTCGCAACTTCACCTGAATAGTCCCTGATCCGCGCGAAAGCACACCCGCCGACTTCGGCAACATCTGCCGATCCGCAGTCGGCCTTAAAATCGTCAGCATCGTCACAATCGTTACATATCACCGAATTGCTTCAAGCCGCATCTTCAATCAGGTCGAAGAATTGATGAGTGGAGGTCTTGCCACCCATTCTCAACTCCACATCGAACCACTGCGTGAGCCCTGCGCTTACCGGAGATGAATCATGCCGCTTCGTCGATCCCTGTTGACCGTTTTGTGCCTTGCAATTTTTGGAACCATTCCGGGTGTCGCTCAGGAAAAGGATCCATTTGGCGAATGGGATCAACAACAACATCGAACGGCGGCGCAGAGTCGTCCGTTACGACGCGCGGAAAAGTCTACGGTGAAGGCTCCGGAAAAATCCTCGGTGACATATTTCTCGCCCACCCCCGAAGGGGCTGCGAGTGCTATTCCAGTAAAGCCTGACGCACCGTCCACAATTCCCATGCGGGAAAAATCGAAAACACGAGTCGATGTTGAACGACTGCGTGCCACGGTTCAGCAAGGCAAAACTCCGAACGCCGTGAGCGCTGCCGTTCAGCCTGCACCGCGTCAGCCTGCACTGACCACAATTCCAAAAGCAGAGCCAGGTCAGGTTGCGACCGTCGCGTTTTCCCCGGACGAATCTGAAGCACCACGCACAGGTGGCGTTCGAAGTGCTGCGTTTTCCCCGGATGTTGAACCATCATCACTCGCAAAGAAGGTCAGGGTCGTCGCTGCCGAGCCGAATCCAGACGACGCTGCAAGTCCATTTGAAGAATTCCTCGGCACAGCAGGTTCAGCAAAACGGAGCGAAGCCCCCGCGTTTGATTTCGGCAGTGATTCGGCAGATGAATCTGCTGCACCGCTGCTCCAACGACCTGGTGTGGCAGCAGCTCATCAGAAACCAGCTCATCCAGCCGGAGCATCGCACGTTATTGAATCTGGTGCAGGTATGCCTGCTCCCGCAACGCCCGGTGAGAACAGCGGTCCTCAGTCGCCGGGTGTGACGGTTCAATGGGTCAAGCACGGTGGATTCAACGTGGGGCAGGAGTGTGACGTCGAACTTGTTGTCAAGAACACCAGCCAGACGATTGTCCGCAGTGTCATGGCCGAAGCCGTGATCCCGCCGAATGTGGAAGTTGTCGAAGCACGACCCGCAGCCGTCGAAGGTTCCGAAATGCCGACATGGACGTTTGGCGAACTGCAGCCGGGCGAGTCGCGTTCCGTGATGCTCAAAGTCATTCCGCAAACACGAGGCGATGTGCAACTGGATGCGTATGTCCGTCTGACCGGAACAGCGTCATCTCAGTTCGCAGTCCAGGAACCGATGATTGGCGTGGTTGTTTCCGGTCCGGAAAACGTCGAAATCGGTCAGCAGGTTGGTTATATTGTGCGTGTCAGTAATCCAGGCACCGGCCTGGCCAACAATGTCGTCATTCAGGCGGCGGTTCCGGAAGGCCTGGAACACCGCAATGGCAGTTTGCTCACCATCGAAATCGGTACCCTCAATCCCGGCGAATCGCGGCAGGCTCGTTTGAGTCTCACGGCGGTGCAGGGTGGTGATCAACAACTGGCCGTTCGTGTGCTTGCGGATGGTGGACTGTCGGATCAGACGACAACTGCAATCGTCGTAGCAGAACC
>JAYSPO010000003.1:0-3075 GCA_043722015.1 Candidatus Kuenenia sp.
CAGTACCCGACGATGCCCGTTCTGAGGATTCAGATGGCACTGACCGTGCATGCTCAAGGACAGGAACGCGAAGCCATTCGACAGTTGCGACTTGCTCTACAGGAATGCGAACCGGATGAACTGGATCGCGAGCGGATGCGAGGCATGATCGACGAATGGCAGACGCAAATCGCCGACCGTCGAAAAGTCGCGACGGGTGTCAATCCGCAGAACGGCAGTGCGAATTAGTCCTGAAGTAGCTTGACTCTCCGAGTCGAGACCTGCGGTTCCTGTACCTTGGACATTCATGTCCGAGCTGCTGGTCAACACGCTTGCCAATGCCTCAAAATGTCTGCGTCAGAATACGCTCGCATCGCCAACGGATCCCGGCCATGCGCCGGACATGAATGTCCATCCTGCGGAAACACAATCTCCGAACTACGCAGCATCGCGTAAGACATCATCCTCGACTTTGCGACGTTTCGTACGGCGACGCAATCGATGCACCCAGCGATCTTCGTTGTCACTGGTCTCGTTGAAAAACGAGCCTGAAAGCAGTCGGTAGAAGAAGAGTAGTGCAAATGCTCCGAACACAGCCGCGAAAAATCCTTTGAAGCTGATGGGATCGATGGCCATATCGCGCCAGAAGTACAGCGCGATGCCACAGCCGATCACACTGCCGCCGATCCCTGTGAGCATCGTAGCAATCGCGCCGCCAGGATCACGGCCCGGCATGATGGCCTTGGCCGCCAGTCCTGTCAGGGTCCCGAATCCGACCCAGCGCAAGAGCTCGTTCAGGCTGCTCCGCAGGATTTCTACAACTTCTGTTTCTGTCATGGACGGGCCTCCTGCCCGAGCCTTCGCCAATCGCAGATGGATCAGATTTCTGTTCCAGGACCTGCTTATAAACGCCACCATTCTCAGTGAGCGCATGCCGCCCCGACCGCAATCTCACAAATCTCTATTCGGCAAACGAGGACAAGCGGTCCCAGTCCGAAAAGTCAACTTTTGCAGGTCGCAGGGTATTGAACTCTGTCATACCGAGTTTCAGCAGTTCTTGCCGATCGATCGCGTCACTGTTTGAATGGGTCTACAGGCGTTGTCAGTGTCTGCAGTTCCGCAACCACGCGGAAAGAGATCTCGGACGAACGAAATGCCGGGGGAAAGGTGGCTTGATTGCAGAGGTCAAATCGCAATCCTTCAGGGCTCAAGTCTTTCTTGACGACGACGATGACCTCCCGGCTCTCTTCCCATAGGGCGCTGGATGTCCATTCGCCGCCGATCTCCGTGGCGATTCGGATGCCGAGCGCGTTTGGCTGACTGGCGTCAAACCATGTTCGATGTTCGTTAGCATCTCCGTGTTCAGCATCGAAGGGCAGTTTCACCGCACCGAGTTGATTGGCGGCGGTCCATTCCAGGGAGGTGGGTAGTCTGTATTGGCGTTTTTCTTTCGTGCTTAGCCATTGGCAGAAAACTGTGGCGTCGTTGTAGCTGAGCATGACGACCGGCAATGGACTACCTTGTGGTGCGGGAAAAGTGAGCCCGTCGATGGAATTCGGGAGCGGCGTTTTCCAGTTAACTCCGTCGTGCCAATTGAACGTACCATCAGGTCGATGCCAGCCAGCGGCAGTCGGCAGTAGGGAATTGCCATCTTCCCGCAGCCAGCCACCAATCGTGCCAACGGTGAGCGTTGTTGTGCCATCTTCGATGGGAGGATCGGAATCAGATGCCGGCCATCTCGCGGGGGAAAGTGTTCTCTTGCTCGGCGATGTCGCTTTGTTGAGTGGTTCGCCTCGTTCAGCGTCGGTGACGTAGCCGGTGTCGGCCACGAACTGCTGAAACTGGGCCATCGTGATGACGTCGCGAGAGATTACAAACGGGTAGGACACGATTGGTTTTGGCTCAGACGGAGAATGAATGGACGGAACAGGCTTTGGCGAAGGAAAAGGCTTTGGCGAATTCTCATCGACCACTTTTGTTCCCTCCGGCAACAGGAGTCTTTCTTCCTGCAGCGCTTTGTCTTGCGGCAGATCGATGGTCGTCGGCGGCACCAGAGTCAGATCCAGTCCAATTGAATTGCGGCGTTCGATCGGAACGTACAGATGCTTCGACCACGCCTCGACGGATTCCTTGACAACAGACGCCTTTGTTTCGCTCGGCAGTGGTTCAAGCAACAACGAACGGCTGAGCGATTCAGGATCGTCTGACCGGATCAGCTCGTATAGAACAACACCCTGTTTCGGATCAGCTTCGAATTGCCATGGCCGCAGCAATCCAGGCGAGCCGATGCAGATCAGCAGTTTGTCCGATTTTTGACGATGCGGAATCTCGCCACCACCCATCGCTCCGGACATCATTCCCATACCCTCATAGACACGCTGTGAATCGATAGCGTGCGGTTCGAATCGGACAATCCCTTCAAGTTTCTCTCGGTTGCTTTCCACGAGCGTGATGAGTGCGGGTGTGACAGATTCTTCAATCTGGACTGTCATGTCTGCGCGGCCGGGTGAACCTGGTGTGCGGTTGGCGAAGATCGCCGTCTCGTTGTGGAATTCGACCTCAATATTGATGATCGCCGCATCTGGCTCAGTCGAGTACAGAGTTGGACTCGTCGCCAGTTTCCGTTCATGTTTCCACCGCCCTGCGATGAGATCAATAAGCTTCGGCTTCGGCACCTTGATGACGGCAGTTTTGCCCGCTTCCAATGTCACCTCGCCGGAAGCGAAAGTGTTTTGGCCGAGCCTGGCGTGCCATGGAAACGTACCGGGACGGCCTGGCAATGAAGTCTGCCGCGAGTTACCGATTGGTGCCCAGGTTACAGGATCGCTACCGTTGTCAATGATGACGTCGATTCCATCTTGAGCACCCTCGAATTCAATTCGCACGGGGAATAGCTGCTGTTCGGGTATCAGCATACTTTTGATTCCTGGGTTCGCGTAGGCGATCTGTTGGAGTCGAGACCAATACACATCGCTGTCCCACGTTCCATAGCCGCACGCGCAAAAGATTGCGGCAAGGCCAGCAACGGTGAACATTCCTTTGCGACGGATGCGTGACGAAAACAGTGGCGAACCGTCGCTGTTTTTTTTTCGAAAC
>JAYSPO010000004.1:0-4495 GCA_043722015.1 Candidatus Kuenenia sp.
CCGACGGGATTTTGCAGAGTTCGAGATTTCGCCACGGCAAAACGCGGAGTTGAATCTGGACAAGTCCTAACTGATCATCAGCTCCTGGATCGGATTCCCGGGGCAGATCACAAACGGGCGGCCTTCGATATCGGTGAGTTCCAGATTGGGCGGAACACCCATCAGCTCGTAAACGGTTGCCGCGAGATCGATGGGATTGACCGGGTTCACAGCCGGATACGCCGCGTGCTGATCGCTGGCGCCGTAGACCTGGCCGCCTCGAATGCCTCCACCCGCCATCACGGATGTAAAACAGTTTGGCCAGTGATCGCGTCCGTCTCTTCCCGCCCCGGCATCGCTGTTGCGCTGCCCGATCTTTGGAGTACGACCGAATTCTCCCGTCCAGATGACCAGCGTTTCATCCAGCAGACCTCGTTGATCCAGATCATCCAGAAGTGCAGAAAACGCGCGGTCCGCAACCGGCATCAACCGATCCCGGAGATCAATGAAATTGCGACTGTGTGTGTCCCAGTAGACACTCACATTCTTGATGCCGTCACTTGGCCAATACACGGTCACCAGTGGAACCCCGCGTTCAACCAGTCGTCGCGCCTGCAGCACGGACTGTCCGTGAGGGTTTCGTCCGTACCAGTCACGCACCGCATCGGGTTCCTGAGTCAGATCAAAGGCGGATCGGCCGACCGCTGACGCCAGCAGATCAAACGCCTGTGAATAATTGCGCTGCATGTTTCGCGTCGAGTCCAGTTGCTGAAGACGCGTTGCCGTGACTTCCAGAGAACTCAGCAGCGAACGACGATGATTCATGCGAGTTTCAGGAACTTCGTCGAGCGGCTCAATCTCGCCGACTCGGTAGTCAGCACGGGACGGATCAGCATCGATGGTCAGCGGATCCCATGTCGGGCCAAGCCATCCTGCGAACTGTCCGTGACTCTGTTCGACAAACCGCGGAACATCATTTTCCAGCTTGGGACGCATCGAAACAAACGGCGGCAGCGGATCCCGGCCTCGCCCGAGTTTCGCCAGGACAGCCCCGATATGCGGCCAATCCTTACGCAGGTCGCTCGATGGAAGTGGCGGCTTGCCGGTCAGCAAATAATGAGTGGCCGTCGTGTGATCGACATTGGTATGCGTCATCGACCGGATGATGGCCAGGTGCTGAGTCCGCTGAGCGAGCAGTGGAAAATGCTCACAGATCTGAATGCCCGGAACCTGCGTCTCAATCGGCCGGAATTCGCCCCGCACTTCATCCGGAGCATCGGGCTTCAGATCCCACGTATCCTGATGCGCCGGGCCGCCCCACATAAACAGCATTATGCAGGCTTTCGCCTTCCGCACGGGAGAACTCAAACCCCGATCCGCCGCCAGCGACTGAGCCCTGAGCAGTTCAGGCAGAGTCATCCCCAGCAAACCGACCGAACCTGCTCGAAGAGCATCTCGGCGACCGAGACGCTGCGGATTCTGCAATCGTCGTCGATATTGTCTTGATGAGCCTGGCATGGGACTTTCACGAGGTCAGCAGGAAACAGTTTTTTACAACCGTTCATGCTATCTCAGATCCGAGTCAATGCAAGACAATGCGCAGGTTGTAGGGTGTGACAAGCAACGCGCAGGCACACCGATTCACAGACATGGTGTGCCTGCGCTGCCGCTTGTCACACCCTACAAATTCACAAACTGGCCAGCCGTGGCCCCCTTTGGCCCACCACAATGTAGCCGTCTCGCTCCGCCGAGACGATGCCTTGTTCTATCTCGTTCGCCACCGAAAAAATCCTGAAAGGCAAAGCGGCGACAAGTCGCCGCACTCCACAGATTTGTCGTTCGGCCGTTGACTTCGTAAACTCTCCGTCGTAAACCGCTTGTGACGGATTTTTGACGACAACGCAAACGTATTTCAGAAAGGACAGGTTTATGCGATATTCAACTCTGTTGATGTCAGCTCTTGGGTTGGCTCTGCTTGTTTCCGTAAGTCCGGCAGCGGCCCAGGATGTGGAGGAACTGGAACGAATGGCGGTGGCACTGAAGAAGGAGGCCGCCGAACTATTTGAGAAAGGGCAAGAAGATGAAGCCCACGCTCTGGAACGTGAGTCCGAGGCGTTGCTCCTGAAAGTCCGGGAGTTGCAGTTCGGGAAACAGGAGAAATCGGCGAAGTCTGATGGAGATCACGAAAAGAAGTCCGGCGCTGACGATCCGGAAAATCAGCACCTGAAACAACTACTGCACGAACGTCTGCAGGACCTTCGCGCCGCTCGCAAACAGGCGGAATCCAGGAAATCGCCTGAACAGGAACTGGACGAAATCCGTGAACAGATCAGCCAGGCGGAACGCAAGCTGGCCCATTTTTCAGAACCGCAGAAGCCGCGTCAGAAAATTCCGCCGCAGTTCCAGGCTCAGGCCGAGAAATTGGAACAAGCCGCGCGACGGCTGCAGCATATTCGTGTCGCCGCAGAAAATCTGAAGGCCGCAGAAATGCATGACATGGCTCAGGAGCTGATGAAGCAGGCCGAAGGTATGGAGCACGAAATGCAGGCTGCCAAAATGGAACTCGCAAAGATGATGCACGACGGTGAGGGAAAAGATCAGAAACCAAAAGGTGAACTTCAACAACTCCGTTCCGAAAATGAAGAGCTGCGACGCGAAATGAAGGAACTGAAAGAAGTGATCGGGCAACTGCGAAAGGACACTGACGAATAACGATTAGAGTGCTCGTCTGTAGGATGGACATTCATGTCCGTCGCATGGCCATGAAGCAGTGTCGAAGCGAAGGTTATTACGCCCTAGCAGCCGTTCTATAATGCGACGCTGCCCAGCCAATATCTCGGACATGAATGTCCAAGCTACGGGAATCGCAGCTTTGCACCGAGCTTCATCCCTGAGATTACGACTTCTGTGACTCCAGTTGTTCCATAATCTCGCCGATCTCCAGCACGCGGCGCTGGAAGTCCGGGTCGCGGTGGATTTCGTGCGTCGGAACGGTACTGTGCGGAATCGGGATCTGGTGGGTAAGGCGACCCGGACCGCGGCTGAAGATGAAAACCCGGTCGCCGAGATACACGGCTTCTTCAATCGAATGCGTCACGAAGAACACGGTCGCTTCGACATCATTCCAAAGCTTGATCAGCAGATCCTGCATCTGCTGCCGCGTATGCGGGTCCAGCGCGCCGAAAGGTTCGTCCATGAGGATAATTCTGGGATGCAGAATCAGCGTGCGGGCGATTGCGACGCGTTGACGCATCCCGCCGGATAATTCGTGAGGATACTTGCCGGCATCGGACTGCACATTCAGCCCGACCCGCTGAATCCACTCCCGCGCCTTTTCATGGCGTGTGGCCCGATCGACGCCACGGCATTCCAGACCGAAGGCGACATTGTCGAGCACCGTGCGGTTGTCGAAGCTCGTGTAATCCTGAAACACCATCCCGCGATCCGGACCAGGTCCCATCACAGGCGTGCCGCTCACCAGCACCGAACCGCTCGTGGGCGGATGCTGTGGGTCCAGACCGGCGATCATCCGCAGCACGGTGCTCTTGCCGCAACCGCTCGGTCCCAGCACTGTGATGAACTCACCTTTGCCGGCGAGATCTTCAATCTCAAACGTCACGTGCGAGATTGCCGTGAACGCATCACTGCTGCCCACGTTGTAGGTCTTGGTCACGTTTTTGAATTCAACGATGTTTTTGGACATGACTTCAGGAGCCAAGGGTAAAAGATCTGGATTGGTTGTCACAAGTTTAACCCGAGCCAACGGCGAGGCATGGCAAACAAGAAACCGCCTCGCCGTTGGCTCGGGTCAAACATTCGTCACCGCCAGAACATCCGCAGCGTACCGCGTGTCAGCTGCCACAGGGCATTGCGTTCGGCATCGCGGCCGTATTTCCAGCGGAAGATCAGACACTGCAACAGTGACAGACACTGGTCAATCAGCCACGCGACAATCGGAATGGTCAGAATGATGATCGCCATGACTTCCGTAATACCACGCTTGCGACCGACATTCAGCAGATTTCCGAGACCGCCGGCACCGTCTGCGTCATTCACGACTTCCACCAGCATGATGTATCCAAAAGCCAGTCCGAAGAGGACTCGTGCGGAATTGAAAATTGTCGGCAGCGCCAGAGGCACAAGCACCTTCAGCACGATCTGCAGCCGCGACGCACCGAGCGTCAGAGCGGTTTCCACATAACGCTCAGCCACATCGCGAATCGCATCCGCTGCATCCGACACGATGAACGCGACACAGGCGATGAAGATGAACATGAATTTTTCGGTCTCACCGCTTTTGAACAGCGCGAACACCAGCGCCGTCAGCGCAGCGACCGGGATGTTGCGTCCAAACAGAATCAGGGGTGACAGGAAGGCGCGGACCAGTGAAAAGCAACCGGCCGCCACACCCAGCGGTATGCCGACGAGCAACGCCAGTGAAAACCCGATCGTGACGCGGGTCAATGATTTGATGGTATTATTGAACAGATGACTATTGGGTGCCTTGCTGTCCCAG
>JAYSPO010000005.1:0-4824 GCA_043722015.1 Candidatus Kuenenia sp.
GTCTCGATCGTCCACACGGCGTCGATGCTCGACTCCTTGCAGCGGAGATTCTGCAGCATCACCTGTCTCTGCTTGACGAAGCAGAACAGGCGTATCGAAGCGTGCTGGAGCGGGACGAAATGAATCCGACAGCTAATGACGGATTGGCTCGACTTCTGGCCGTTTGCGGTCGCCGCAGTGAAGCGCTGCCGATGATTCTGCTGCTTGTGAAGCAACAACAGGCCTCGGATCTGTTGATGGTGCTGGCCAGAGAATCCGGCTCGATCAATGATGAAGAACTGCTGGAACGAGCCCATCTGGCTGCCCCGGACTCGGCTGGTCCCCTGCTCGGACTGGCACGGCTGGCAGATCTGAGACAACAGACCAGCGAAGCGGCAGAACTTTGTCGACAGGCGGTTCAGAAGTCCCCGGACCTTGTCGCAGCACACGTTGAACTCGGCAGATATCTGTTGCAGTTAAGTCAGTATGAGGAACTGAACGCCTGGCGTCGGAACCTGCCGCAGGATGCAGCATTGTCTGCGGAAATTCAAAAGCTGATCGGGTTTATTGAACTTCACCAGGGGCATCGCAGCGCGGCCCTGAACGCATTTCTGGCAGCGGCTCAGTCGGCACCGGACTCCAGAGACCTGTGCTACCAGATCTCCCGACTGCTGCTGGCTGCCGGAGATTCCGCAGCTTCCCGGTTGTATGTCGAGCAGCTGGAAAACATTCGCCGACTGCATGACGCGCAGGATCGAGTTCTGTTTCTCGCAGCACAGCCGGACGCAACTTCCCTGATCGAAATGATTGCGGCTTACGAACGCTGTGGACGTCTGCTGGAGGCCTATGGCTGGACTCAAATGGCCTGCGATCGGTTTCCTCAAAATGCGGTTCTGCAGCAAGTGAAACTGCGACTGGCATCGGAAACGGAAATGCTGAATCCGGAGCTGGTGCCGAGGACTGCGAATCCGGCATTTGAGATCGCACGCAACCACTATGACTTCCCGAAAACCGTTGTCACGGGGACTGACGAGTCTGCGACGACGGAAATCGTCGAAAATCCGCTCACAGGGATTTCGTTCTCGGAAGACTCGACAGAGTTGGGTCTGCGCTTTCGCTTTGAAAACGGCGGGATACTCCGGAGACGCATGTTTGAATTCAACGGGGGAGGAGTGGGAGCTGAGGATCTGGATCGAGACGGATACCCCGACATCGTTTTCTCTCAGGGTGGCGACTGGGAGCTGCGTGGCACTTCTGGAAATGCGCGAGATGTCGTCTTTCGAAACGTACGCGGCAGCAGGTTCGAAGATGTTTCGAGGGTCTCGTCATTCGGTGGCACAGATTATGGACAGGGAGTGGCGATCGGCGATATCGATCAGGATGGATTCCCTGATATCCTGGTGGCTGGTATCGGATGTGCAAGACTTTGGAAGAATCTTGGTGATGGAACTTTCCGGGATCAGGGACCATGTCCAATTTCCCGTACGTCAGCCGAGCCCTGGCTGACAAGTTGTGCCATTGGGGATCTGAATCAGGATTCACTGCCGGACATTTATCTGGCAGGCTACCTGTCGGGGCCGGATGTGTTCGACCGCGTCTGTCGCGACAGCGAGGGAGCGCCCGAAGCCTGCCTGCCTACGGTCTTTAAGGGCGAGGCAGATGATCTGCTGCTGAATGATGGTTTCGGCGGTTTTGTCAACGCCTCAGATCGCCTGCCGGACTCAGTGGCAGAAGGTAAGGGCCTGGGTGTGTTGGTTTTTGATGCTGAAGGAACCGGTGCTGCCGGTCTCTATGTGGCCAATGATACGACTCCCAATTCTCTGCTGACACTCGATGCCACGTCCGGATTGTGGGGCGACAAAGCCTTCGCATCAGGTGTTGCCGTCAGTGGGCTGGGCAAGTCGGAGGGTTCGATGGGAATTGCCCTTGGTGACGCAGACGCCGATGGCATTCCTGATCTTGTCGTGACAAACTTCCTGACGGAAGCGTCGGCGTTTTATCGCGGTCTTGGCAACTCAAGCTATCGTGATGATCGACAGGTCTCGGGGCTGCAGGAGCCTTCGTCATCTGTGCTGGGATTCGGGACACAGTTTCTGGATGCGAATCTGGACGGCAATCCGGAACTCTTTGTTTCGAACGGTCATATTGACGACCTGACACACCAGGGGAAGCCGTATCAGATGCCAGCACATCTTTTTGCAATTCAGGCAGGACGCTTTCGCCTGTTGGAACCTGTTCATCTCGGTTCGTACTTCGGGACGAATCATCTTGGGCGAGCTGTAGCGAAAATCGACTGGAATGTGGATGGAAAACCGGATCTGATCCTGGGGAATCTGCTGGAACCTTCTGTGATCCTGACCAACACCAGCCAGCCGTCAGGAAGGTCGCTGCAACTTCAGTTGGTTTCATTGCGCACTAATCGTGAAGCGGTCTGTGCGTCGGTGACATGTCAGACAGGAACCCGAAGTCAGGTTCAGCAACTTACGGCTGGCGATGGCTATCAATGCAGCAACGAAAAACTCATCACGTTCGGGGTGCAGGGCACGGACACTGTAGACGTGCTGTCGGTTCATTGGCCATCCGGAGATGTGCAGGAGTTTCGTGACGTACCTCTCACAAGTCGTTTTGCGATCGTCGAAGGGCGTGCCACTTTGTTCGCATTGCCGAACTAATGCTCTGTCACGCATTGATTGATGGATTGTGTGCCACTGGCTCTGCCAGTGCGCCCCAGTTGCAGAAAGCACTGGCAGAGCCAGTGGCACACATCAATACACAACTGACATGGCACTAGTGCTTTGAGAAGATTTGATTTTGGGGTAGGTTCAAAAAAATGAATCGCTGCTGCGACACTATTCTTCGATCCTCTCGCAGCGTCGCTTCCGCCTGGCGTCAGGCTGGCTGGCGTGGAGTTTTGCTGCGATTTGTCATCCTTGTGGCGATTTTCGGCGCGGTTTCCACCTGGTCTGTGTGGCCCATGCCAGAGAATATGGCGTCGCAGATTCCAACTTCGCATCAAGGAATTGCGACTGTTCCACTGTTCAACGCATGGACAATCGCATGGAACGCACATTGCGCCGCGCGAGGCATGTCGGGATACTGGGACGCCCCCATCTTTCACCCTTTGAAAGGGACATTTGCGTTCAGTGAGCCACAACCAGCGACGCTCGTCGTTGCGCCCGCCATCTGGTGGTTTCGATCACCGGCGATCGCGTACAACGTTTACATGCTGCTTTCGCTGACCCTGAATGGATTGTTCGCTGTCAACCTGATGCGGACGCTGCGGGTGGGCTGGATTGCCTCTGTCGTCGCGGGGGTAACCATGATTCAACATCCGCTCATGCACCTCCAGATCGATGTCGTCCAGTTGATGCCTGTCTGGGGAATTCTCTGGACTCTTGCCTCGCTCGTTCGACTTCGTGAAGCCACCGCTTGCGTTCCGCTGAATTCTTCGATCACTCCCATGGAAGATGCCTGTCAGCAAAACATGCGAATGCGGCGTGCGGTCATCCTGAGTGGCATTGAAACTGCGGTGGCGTTCGTGTCCGTGTTTGCCGTCTCAGTGCATCACGGGCTATTTTTGAGCCTGTTACTGGCTGCCACGGGATTGCTCATCGTTCCGTGGCGAAACTTCCTGCGATGGCTTCCCGGAGCTGTGACTGCATTGCTGATGGCCGCCGGACTTCTGTTGCCACTCCTGCTTCCTGTCGCCCGCGAGATGCGGGAACATTCCTTTGAACGCCGCGAGTCATTGGTCGCTCAACTGTCTCTCAGGCCCGTTGATTATTTTGTGGAACCCGATACAGCTCTCATCAAGTGCCACATTGTCGCGCGCGAAGGCCGTTGGCAAATGTCGCCAGGTTGGACGCGAGTGTTTCTCGCCCTCCTGGCGATGTGTGTTTCTATCCTGCCGAAGTATCGATCGCGTCTTGTTGAAACCTGGTTTCTCCTGGCTCTCGCGATTGTTGCCTTCCTGCTGTCGCTCGGCGTTAATCTCCAGGTCGGTAACTGGCACATCTGGACGACACTCAGTCAGTATGTTCCCGGTGTTTCTCAGGTTCGCAGTGCATTCCGTTTTGCCTACTTTGTGCAGATCGTCGTGATCCTGTTGGCAGCCATTGGGCTGGATTGGCTGTGGAATTGTTTCCGTTACCAACTGCACGCCAGATCGCTGTCACCATGGATTTTCAGCGTCGTGCTGGTAGCGCTGGCATCCCTGACAATGTTCGAATTGCCACCTTTGGCCGTCCAACTCGTTGGTGTTCCAAAGATGCGGGCCCCAGAATGGATGTCGTTTGTAAAGTCAAATCTCAAGGACGGCAACGGCGTCCTGCTGTTGCCGTATGTCCATGGAGCAACGGTACGGGATTTTGATGTCACCGCTCGCTGGATGCTGTGTAATGTGCTGGATGATATTCCGATGATCAACGGATACTCGGGATTCTTTCCCGAGTCGCACTTCCGTCTGCAAAAGGCGATTGACGCAGATCCTTATTCTGACGAAACGCTGCGACTACTCTATGACGCGAAGATTCAATTTGTGATTTTGCAGGGGGCGGCGGCGGACAAAATCCCGCCGGATGCCACATTGCAGTTCACTTTGCAGATTGTAGGAATGGGGGAAACGAGAGGGCTGCGGGTATTGGAGATCCGTTTGAGAGCCCATTAAATGCGGGATTCGCCCGTTCCCGAGGTCGAACCCTGGTGACGGCGGAGTATCATTTCGATGTCGGCAACTAAAAAATGGTGATGGTTCAAAAGCCACGATGCGGGCTTGTCCCCATCGAGCAATGATCATCACCAGACGGAAGTTCTGACGTCACTCCCATCACTACCCGGCTCGTCCGG
>JAYSPO010000006.1:0-4093 GCA_043722015.1 Candidatus Kuenenia sp.
GGAAACTTTACCGGATGAAGTCGAAGAATGGCCGTTTCAGTATCAAAGGCAGACCAGTCAACTGTCGAAAACAATTAAGAGCGTGTCGTAACACGCTGCGACACGACTCAGCCAAGCTCCAGATGCGATCTCCTCAAAAACTCGTATTCCCGACGTTTTTTTTAACTTTTGACTTCGCTGAAACGGTATCCTCGCCGATTGACCGCACATTGGCAGACTTTGACGACTGGGCTCAACCGAGGGATCACCCCCAGAATGAAAATCGCAATTTGTTGCCAGTGGACGGTATTTGATACTGGCAGACCTGCGCTGGATTGTTAAATTCAGTGTTATTACGCGAACTTAACCTGTCAACCACTCCGAGATCCTCTGTTCGCGTGCATCTCGGAAGGGTATTCATTCCTTCGGAGCACCATCTTCATGGTTTCTGCGGAACTGAAAGTTGTCGGCGGCAAACACGTCGGCCAGGTGATTCCATTGAATCGCCGCAAATTTCTGATCGGTCGCGAACAGGATTGCCAACTGCGTCCCAACAGCGAAATGGTCAGTCGCCATCACTGCGTCTTCAGCGTGGACGATTATTCCGTCCGCCTGAGAGACCTGGGAAGTACCAATGGCACGCTGGTGAACGGCGAACGAATTCGGAAAGACGTTGTCCTCGTTGCTGGCGACAAAATTGTCATCGGCAATCTGGAATTTGAACTTGTCATCCGACCAGGTGTCACTGTTGTCGAAGCGGACAGTTCTGTGCTGCCTCCGTTGCCAGCAACGTCGCCGACTGTATCCAACGAAGACACTCAATTCACGGACAAGACCGTTCACGAATTGCCTGCCGTGTCTTCTGTCGTTGCCGCGACGGTTGACCATCAGGTGGCCTCGACGCAGCCTGTGCCGGTCGTCAATGTCGGCGACACCACGATGCTCAACATGCCACAGATGATGCCGGGGCAGTATCCGTATCAGCAGATGATGCCGCAGATGGGTTACCCAGGCGGTATGTACGGCGGCTATCCGTATCAGCAGCCAATGATGCCAGGTTACGGGCAAATGTATCCGCAAATGATGCCGCAAATGATGCCACAAATGGGCTATCCGATGCAGGGTGGAACAATGCAGGCTCCGCCAGCGGCACCTGAAACTTCTGCTGCAGCCGGACCAGCGGTGATCCTGCCAAACCCCGAAGACACAGGTGCTAAAGAATCGGACGTTGCAAAGGGCAGTTCCGGATCGTCGCACAAGGATACCGAAAAACCAACAGGCGCAGCGGACGCAATCATTAAACAGTACATGGGGCGACGCTAAAGCGGTTGGTCCTGTATGACTTATCAACGGGCTTTGCGAACTGTTCGCCAGGCCCGTTGTCATTTGAAGACTTCAATCCTGGAAACACGCCATGGCAGATCCCAGCGACGTTCAGCGAAAATATAAGGAGTTCCTTGACCTTCTTCCGCTGACTTTGACTTTGGCGGGACTGCCACCCAGCGATCACGGACGTTATTTCACCGATGAACAAATCGAATCACGATTGTTTACGATTCGACACGCATGGAAAGCCGCCCGTCAGGTCACCCGAGAATGTATCCAGCCTGGTTCGGCTCAACAGGCTCCTTCATCGCCGGACGTCGGTTGAGGCAGGGTCCTGGCAGAGATCTTTTGCTGCCCGAACAAGCCCATTTGCATCGAGACCGAGTTCCGCCAACAATTCATCGCGGTCGCCGTGTTCGACGAATTTGTCCGGGATGGCGAGAATGCGGAACCGTTCGGTGTTGAGTACCTGGCGATTGGCAGATTCAAGGACAGCGCTCCCAAAGCCCCCCATGAGGGCATTCTCTTCGATTGTGATGACGAAGCCTGTGGCTGCGGCTTTGGCAATGACGGCGTCATCGACAGGTTTGACGAATCGCGCATTGACCACACCGACACTGAAGCCTTCGGTGCGAAGTCGTTCCGCAGCGGCAACAGCCTGAGACAGCATTGTGCCACAGCAGAGAATATTCCCGTCCTGACCCCATGACAGAACCTCAGCCTTGCCCAGCTGAACAGGTGCCACGTCGCGCGTGACTTGTTCCACTTTCGTCTTCGGATAGCGAATCGAAACCGGTGACCTGCATTCCAATGCGAAATCCAGCATCGCCCGGATTTCCAGCTCGTCACCAGGTGCGGTCACGATCATGTTCGGAAAGATTCGCATGTAGCTGTTGTCGAACACGCCGTGATGAGTCGGTCCGTCAGGGCCACACAGGCCAGCTCGATCAAGGCAGAAGACGACCGGCAGATTCTGAAGTGCGACTTCCTGGAAGATCTGGTCAAAGCTGCGCTGCAGGAACGTACTATAGATGTTCACAATTGGCTTCATGCCAGACTTGGCCATGCCCCCGGCAAACGCAACGGCGTGGCTCTCGCAGATCCCGGTGTCGAAGAAACGATCGGGGAATTCATCGCGGATCCGCTCCAGTTTGTTACCGGCACACATCGCGGCTGTCAATACGCAGACTCGTTCGTCTTCGCCCATCGCCTCGTGAATCGCATCAGACATGATCTCAGTGTATGAAATCTCGGACGACTTCCTGACGGGAACAATTTCATTGTCGGTATCTCGCTTGAACGGCGAAGGTGTATGAAACTTCACCGGATCCTTGCGGGCCGGCTCGAAGCCATGCCCTTTTTCGGTGAAGACATGCAGCAACACCGGGCCCTTCACATCGCGGACCAGTTCCAGATACCGACGCAGCGATTTTATGTCGTGACCGTCCACCGGGCCGATATAGCGGAATCCCATTTCTTCGAACAGCATCCCGCCATGGAGGAATGACTTCAAGGCATCTTTGAAACCACCCAGCATCTTCTCCGTGGATTCACCCACCAGCGGTACTTTGTTCAACAGCCAGGAGACATCTCGCTTCAGCCCATTGTAAAATGGTGCAACTCTTGCCTTGTCCAGATAACTTGCCAGTCCGCCGACGCGGGGACAGATGCCCATCTTGTTATCGTTCAGAATCACCAGCAGATCTTTCTTCAGACCGGCGGCGTTGTTCATGGCTTCAAAAACAATGCCCGAAGGCAGCGCACCATCACCAATGACAGCCACAGATTTTCGACCATCTTTGAAGAGCAGGTCATCGGCGGCTTTCATGCCAAGCACCGTCGAGACGCTGCTGCCGGCATGGCCGGTGACGAAGAGGTCGTATTCACTTTCTGCGGGGTTCGGATATCCCATCAATCCGCCGCGACGACGAATGGTGGAGAACTGATCAAAGCGTCCGGTGATCAGCTTGTGAGGATAAATCTGATGGCCCGTATCCCAGATCAGTCGATCTTTTGAGAAATCAAATGTCAGGTGCAGCGCGATGCAGAGTTCGACCACGCCCAGATTGCTGGCAAAGTGCGCCGCACGGTCGGACACAATTGTGAGCAACGCTTCTCGAATCTCATCCGACAACCGGACAAGATCCGTTTCGCTCAGCGCGGTCAGGTCTTTCGGAGATCGGATGCCGCTTAGAAGTTCAAATGACATTCTTGTCTCTTTGCTTTGTTTTCCAAAACAGTTACCAGTGGCCAGGAGGCTGTTGATTTAATGGGGTCAGACCCCTTCATGACGCCCGTGAGCAGGGGGTCTGACCCCATTAAATCAACACACCGCTAGCGCCATTCCGCTCAGTGATCTCGTTCCACTATAAACCTGGCTAGTTCCCTTAACCATCGACTGCCATCACCAAAGACGGCGACCGCATCACGTGCTTCCTGCACCAGTTGTTCAGCCTTCGCGCGGCTGCTGTCGATTCCCAGTAAACCGGGATACGTTAGCTTTCCAAGATCTGCATCACGGCCCGGTTTCTTGCCAAGCCTGGTTTGGTCACCAGTCACATCCAGAAGATCGTCAGCAATTTGAAACGCCAATCCTATGCAATGGCCAAAATGTCGCAGGCGATTCCGACTGTCCGGATCTGCCGATGCCGTCACCGCACCCAGTTCCAAGGCCGCTGCGATGAGCGCCCCTGTCTTCATTTTATGGATTTGGCTGAGTTCTACTACGCGAGTCTCTGCAGTTCGGTTGGAATCGTTCTGGCCAAAATCAGGTATTAAGGAGGATCTC
>JAYSPO010000007.1:0-4691 GCA_043722015.1 Candidatus Kuenenia sp.
CGTCGATCCAGATCTTCCAGCAGACCAGCAATCGGGCGATCCACTTTCGCAGATTCCTTAACGTGCCCGGACTGCACGTGCTGATGATGATCCCAGGTATAGTCTGTCGAAACCTGAATATACCGCACGCCGCTCTCGGCAAATTTGCGAGCCAGCAGACACTGGCGTCCAAAGTTGTCGGTCGGTTCCGAATCGATGCCGTACAGGTCAAGCGTCTCTTTGGATTCGTCGCTCAGGCTCATGATCTGCGGCATCGTGGACTGCATGCGAAACGCCAGTTCGTAATTCGCAATCAGCCCTTCGATGTTCTGGTCAACCGTTTTGTCCTGCAGATGCCGACGGTTGATGGACTGAATGAGGTCCAGTTGCGAACGTTGAAATCCTTTGCCCAGCCTCTGATTGGCAAGATTCGAAACGACAGCCTTCGAAATTGGGATTTCAGCCGATCCAATCGCCGTCGCCTGATGCATGGCCGGCAAAAAAGCGCTGCCATAATTCTGCACGCCTCCGTGACCTCGCGGCGGTGAGATCGTGATGAACGCCGGCAGGTTGTCACTCTCGCATCCCAGTCCGTAGCTCACCCAGGCACCGACGCTTGGCCGCACGAGATTTGCCTGGCCCGTGTGCAGGCGCAGCAACGCTTCGCCGTGGGCGCTGCCTTCTGTATGCAAAGATCGAATCACGCACAGGCGGTCCGCGTGTCTGGACAAATGTGGGAACAGCTCACTGATCCAGACGCCGCTGTCGCCATGTTGCGTGAACTTGAACGGCGATCCCAGAGCTGTGCCAACGGAATCAGCATCGCTGCCAACCGACTTCCCTGACAACGGCTGACCAGAGACTGCGTTGAGCTGCGGTTTTGGATCGAATATATCAACGTGGCTCGGCCCGCCCCACATAAACAGAAAGATCACCCGCTTCGCCCGCGCTGGAACATGCGGCAACGGCGGAAGCGCTGGACTCAGTTTCTGATCCGCCACCGCTTGCTGCCCGGCCAACGCTGCCAGCGCCAAAGATCCGAAACCGGCGGCGCTGTTCTGCAGCATGGCGCGGCGAGTTGTCGTCGGAAGGAATTGATGGCACTTCATCGTTTACTCCAGTACCAGAAAACGACTCGACGCAAACAACGCCTGGCAAACCATCGCCCACGCTCTGACTTCGGCGTCCGTGTCGCTATTTGCCTCGAAGCGTTTCTGTGTTTCAGCAACGAACGCCAGCAGTTCCAGACGCTCATCATCTGTCGGACATGCAGTGAGCACCAGACCGAACAGCTGGTCCAGTCTCGCTTCCGGTTCCGGTCCTGATGTTGATTCCATTGCCAACAGGCGTCGCGCAGTGGCTTCGGCGGCGTCCATGACCGACACATCGTTCAGCATGAACAACCCCTGTGTGGCGACCAGGGTTTGTGATCTCAGACCGGTTGTCGCGTGTGGATCCGCAAAATCAAATACGCCGAACAGTTCCGGAAGATCATTGCGAATCACGGGCAGGTAAACACTGCGGCAAGGAAAGTCTGTACGCCGTCGGTTTGCGTTATCTCCCACGGCTGTGGCCTGATCCCCCAGATATGACACCGTAGAATCCATCGGCTTCAGGTCAAGGATTCCTGCGGCCGACAGCATCGCGTCGCGCAACGACTCGGGGTCGAGGCGTCGTCGGTGGGCTCGCCACAGCAGGCGGTTTTCCGGATCGATCGCGTGAGCCGTTTCACTGTGGTGACTGCTCATCCTGAACGTGCGACTCAATGCAATCTTTCGGACCAGAGACTTCACCGACCACTGCGAAGCAATCAATTCGCGGGCCAGATGGTCCAGCAGTTCCGGATGACTGGGCATTTCGCCTGTGCGGCCAAAATTATCGACCGTTCTGACGATGCCGCGACCGATCATGTGGTACCAAATCCGGTTGGCAAGGACTCGCGCGGCAAGTCGCCCCGCGCCGCCATTGACATCCGTGAGCCAGTGAGCCAGCTCCAGCCGTCCGCTGTGTCCGCCTGGAATTTCGACGGCTGTGTCACTGACGACGCGCAGAAACCCGCGCGGGACTTTTTCGCCGTGGCGATCAAACTGACCGGCCAGTCTGATCGATTCGTCGGCAGGTGTTTCAGTATCGCCTGGGATCATGGCTCGCAGCGGAATTTCAGGCGGCCTGGCGATTGAAGCACCCAGAGCCGCGACGAAAGCTTTCTGAGCTTCGATGCGTTGCTCTGCTGTCCTGGCAGAATCAGCCACGCCTTCGGCAATGACATCAGCATGTTCGGCGGCAAATGCCCCAAACGCCCCGACATCACCCTTCTCCAGGAGTTCGAGCGCAGACGCCGCCTGTTTTTGCTGCTCTTGCAACTGCGGACGATCGCGCCAATATTTTTCGTAGGCGGCATCCACTTGATCACCGTCGGAGCCAAGTCCCACAAGCTGTTCCATCACGCGCTGCTCGCCGAGCATGTAACGCCGCTCCATCACCTGCGTCGATGTCAGGATCCCGGCAAGCGCGTAATAGTCGGCCGTGGGAACCGGATCGAACTTGTGATCGTGGCAGCGGGCACATCCCAGCGTCTGGCCCAGAATCGCGCGACCAATCGTATCAAGCTGTTCATCGGCAACATCCATCCGCTGCTGCTGCGGGTCATTGCCGAGTAACACCTTCGGACCAACTGTCAGAAAACCAGCCGCAATCCGCTGTTGATCCCGTTGTTCGATGGATTCATGTGGCAGCAGGTCACCCGCGATCTGCTCCCGTAAAAATCGGTCGAACGGAACATCAGCATTCACGGCGTCAATCACCCAGTTGCGGTATCGCCACGCTTCGCGGAACAGAAAATTTTCGTCGAGACCGTTGGAATCGGCATAGCGTGCCAGATCCAGCCAGTGCCGCCCCCAGCGCTGCCCGAACTGCGGCGAGTTCAGCAATTGATCAACAAGTCGCTCGTATGCGTCGGGATGACCGTCATTTAGAAATGCCGTCACCTGGTCCGGTGTCGGCGGCAATCCGATCAGTTGAAAATACACTCGGCGAACCAGCGTGCGACGATCGGCATCCTCGGCAGGACTCAGGTTTGCTGCTTCAAGCTGGGCCAGCACGAAGGAGTCAATTGGCGATCGAGGCCAGTCGATGGCTTTGACAGCAGGACCATCCTGCGATGGCACTGCCAGCGGCCGAAACGCCCAGTGGTCCCGCCCGGCAATCGGATCGGAAGGATTTCCGCGCTGGATCTCTTCGGCCGACTCGTGGTCGCGCGGATCCGGCGCTCCCATGGCCACCCATCGCTCCAATACCGCGACAACGTCCTTCGGCAGAGCGTTGTCCGGCGGCATTTGCAGGTCCGGATCCGTGTATCTGACGGCAGAAATCAAAAGACTCGCATCGACATCGCCGGGAACAATCGCTGCACCTTTCCCACCACCCACGGACCATCCCGCCATGCTGTCCAGCAGCAAACCGCCTTCGCGTTTCTGCGAACGAGATGAATGACATTTGTAGCAATGTTCAGCCAGAAGCGGTCGAACATGCGTTTCAAAATACTCCACACCCTCAACCGTGGGTGAATCTGCAGCAAGAGAGGTCGAGATTGTGGCGAACACACACACCAAAGCCGTGACGAAAATTTGTCGCCTGATCAGTTTCATCACGCCATTCTACCCGCTCTTCAACGCACACCGCAAACCAGAATATCACCCGACCGACTTCATTTCGTTCCGGAACAAACAGTAATCGCGCCGGGTTCGATTTCACCGAGCGGGATCATGTCAGGCGAGCGGCAGGGCGTCAGCCCTCCGTGGCGGCCACACTCTTGCACCGACGAAAACTCGCCGGTGCCGAAGACTCGCCGGTGCCTGTCACCGAGCACGTCACCGAGCACGTCACCGAGCACGACCGAGCACGCACTCGTTTGTAAGCACCTGTCCAGAATTATGTTGGCATAATTCGTTTAACGGCGAGCCGCAGGCGATTCCCGCTTGCCTACGCCTACTCCTACGCCTGCGGCTCGCCGTTAAACGAAAGAACTTATGCACGAGTGCTTAGAAACAATGCAGTGGATGATTTGGGAGTACAGGATGCGCGGACCCATTTCGCCTGCCGCAAATATTCCTGCCCTGAATTTTCTTGCCTGATCTCTCTTCTGCTTCTCGCCGCAGTGCTGTCACCAGGGATACGCGCCATACGTTGCCAGGACTCTGTCGGCAATGGATTGAGCGGTGGCCGGGGGGGTGGAGGGTGCAAGCCCGAAACCCCGCGGCTTCCTTCGCTCGGTTCAGTCCAGCCCTGGCCACCCGATCCATCAAGGCACGACTGACAGAGCACTGGTCGGATCCGCACTACGAAAACAATGGAGCAATGATCTGCCCGGCGTTGATTTTATGCGGTCGGCCCTGGCGGTCTGTCATCGTACTTTCGGGATCGATTCCCAGCGCCGTGAAGATGGTGGCTCCCAGGTCAGCCGGATACCAGCCGCGCGTCGCCGGATAGGCCGCCTGATCATCGCTGGCCCCGATCACCTGACCTCCGCGAACTCCTGCGCCGGCGAAGACGGCGGAGAACACGCCCGACCAGTGATCGCGTCCGCCGCCGGCATTGATCTGCGGCGTGCGGCCAAATTCACCCACGGCAACGACCAGCGTGGTGTCAAGCAATCCGCGTTCGTCAAGATCTGTGAGCAGTGCCGACAAGCCCTGATCAAACGGCGGCAGCAG
>JAYSPO010000008.1:0-2934 GCA_043722015.1 Candidatus Kuenenia sp.
CACGCTGTCACATGGATCCAGGATGAATTGGCGGGCGCCGCTCCGGCAATCTTTGGGTTTGCTCGGTCCGGCCTACGATTCTGTGCGCAATGCAGGCTATGTCGCGCACATCAGGTGCCGTTGAACGGGAAGCTGGAGGAGCAGGATTGCATCATGAAGCTCACGGCTGGCCAGTTTGGGGTTCTGGGATATCTGCAGGGTCGGTGAGGGTGCAGTCGCCGTTGTCGGTAGGTCCTGCTTGCCGAGCAGGACTTCGCGGCTACGCCGCGACCAGCGACGAGTCGAGGTCGAAAGGACGGCCACGCGGCGACGTGGAGCGGATGTGCGTCCCATGGCGGTTCGCCTTACGGCGAAAGTCCTTTCCGGCAGAAAGGACATACTAAACACAGTCCTTTCCGGCAGAAAGGACATACATTAATAATCTTCCGCGACTGCACCCGTGCGTGAAGCAAAAGTGCAACGCACCATGGTTGTAGAGTCATCCGCAGCGGTGTGTTTCGCTCCGCTTCACACACCCTACGGTAGGTATCACCGGACGATTGGCGGATATCGGCTAGCGCTTTGTCAAAGCAAGGATTGCGGGTTGGGTGGCCGGGGCTGGACTGAGCGGAGCGAAGGAAGCCCCGGGGGTTCGGGCTATCGCCCTCCAACCCCGGCCACCCGAAGATTAAGATGTGACAAAGCACTAGCGAGCTTTCAAGATCAGTACCTGGAGTTGCTGATCGATCTCAGCGGCCTTTGCGTTCGCTTCCTCCAGAGACAATCCGGCCGCCATCCCCGGACGTTTGTGTCCGATGTGACTGAGCCACGCATTGTGGAGCACGGCGCCTTTCTGATTGACAAGTTGAGTCATTTGGTCGCTGATCGGCATCCATGATTCAACGCCCCAGGCTTTCAGGGTCACTTCCGCAATCGTCTGGTGCCCTCTACTGTTGCAGTGTACGCCATCGGGGGCAACCGTGAATGCGGGATCCTTCTTTCGCTGCTGTTCCCAAAATGCTGTGATGGGTGTATGGAGATCGATCACCATTTCAACCCGATCCTTCTGTTCCAGGATCCATATCGCGTATTTCCGGATGACCTGATCGTAGTTTTCGTAAACTGCAAACCAGGCGAATTTGTCGCTCCCTTCCGGTCGCAGTTTGCCTTCAGTTCTCAGCTGCAGTGGATCAAATGGCGGAGGCGTCATCAGGATCAGTTTTGCCCCCGCAGCATGAACCTTTTCGATCAGCCGATTGATTCCGTCCTGATATTTCTGAAAACGTTCTTCGCTGTATGGATAGTAAATTCCATCGTTCATGCCATAGCAGGCCACAACGACGTCAGGTTTGACTGCCGCGAGGGCTCGGTCCAGCCGTTCGTGAACATCCGGACGAGGAAACGGGTGATCCGGCTCTGAAAGTCCCGTGCAGCCCTCGCTCGGAAGGCCGGCATTCACCAGTTCCGGCATTGGGTCAACTGACTGCAGCCGCAGCTGCAGTTCAATCATGTTGACGAATTCCCCGGCGGCCGTGATTGAGTCGCCCAGAAACAGAATGCGATGTGCTTTCAACGGAAAGGTGTCCTCGGCTTCGGACACGGAACCCATCAAGATGACGAAAAGGAGCAGTCTTGCAATTGGCATCATGGCAGCGGACTTTGTGATGGGAAACTATTTGCGGAGTGTCAGGGAGGAACAGACTCAGTAGTCTGTTTCAATCTCATCCCGGATGCAATCAGACCGGCCCCTGCATTTTTGCGGTGGGTGCGGTCGTGGATTTCGGTGAGTCCGCAATCGACGGCGATTCTCGGTGAACCGGTTCAATGCTTCAATGGCGCGTATCACGGATTCTGACCGTTCCCTCGGCAAAGCAGAGATCCTCGCATCAGTTCACTGCTCGTCTCAGCCAACAGCATCCAGTGCCGGAATCCGACCTTCGTATTCGTCTTTGCGAGCCTGATCCTGGATTTCCTGAAAACCCTCGCGGAGTTTGCTCATGACGTCGGCGGCAGAACGCCATGCTGCGGGTGACTGCGTCTTGATCTGATCGAGTGAAAACACGACCAGTCTCATCACCTGAGCGGGCAGTTCTCCATGATTCAGATTTAGGCCATCGGCAATCATCAGCAAAGATCGCATGGCCTTCAGGCTGACCAGCGGCACTTCAGCATGGTGATTCTGTTCGAGGAGTCGCGTACCTTCGGTGAGTGCGGTCACGGCCTGATCATAAATCAACAGCAGCATGTCAATGCGCGTCCATGCGAGTGATTGAGTTGTCTTGTACTTCAGAATCGGATTCATCTGGCGTGTTACCCATTTATCAAAGTTGATCAACGGCTGATTTGCGGCAAGCTGGCCAGTTGGCCTCCGAGATAGCTGCTGGTCGATTGCAATTGGCTGATTGCTGATTCCATTGCCTGGAACTGTTTCAGCAGATTCGCCTGTTGCCTGTCGAACGTGGCTTTTTGGCGATTAATGGATGTCTGGAAACTTTTTAACTGAAGATCAAAACTGTCATCCACAGACGCGAGTAGACCGTCCTGCACTTCAAGCAGGTCTCCAAGTACCTGATCGAGGGAAGATGCCAGTCCACGTGAGACTTTCATGGTGCCCTCGACACCGGATACAATTTGCTGCGGCGAAAGTGTCACTTGGACCTGAAGATCCGCCGTGTTGGCATTCGCCGGATCGCCGGAAAGAGTTCGCCCTCGACCGATGGCAGCCTCGGAAAGTCCGTTCACGATAAAACTGCCTACGACGTCGCGCCCGGTGTCTGTTTGCCCTGCGGCCAGGCCAAGATTTGTCAACGCAGTTCCGCTGCTGATCGTGACATCGGAAGAAATTCCATACGTCAGGGAAGTCAATTGCAGAGCGTTACCGCTCAGCCCGACCTGGATTGTTCGGCCCGGCAGGTCCTGCGATCCGTTGATTGTGGATTCCAACAGATCGGCAAG
>JAYSPO010000009.1:0-4946 GCA_043722015.1 Candidatus Kuenenia sp.
GACCGTGTCAGCGTAGGCAGGATCGGCATAAAAGTTTTTGACTTCCAGTGGATCTTTTTCGCGGTCCAGCAGTTCCCAGTCATCAACATCGGGTTTGTAGTAATGAACAAGCTTGTAACGTTCTGTGATAACCCCCACATGCGGCCGGACACGATGCGGCACCGGGAATTCGTAGTAGTGATAATAGAGAGACTTGCGCCAATCTGACGGTGTGTCTCCTTTGCACAGCGGCAGCAGACTGCGGCCCTGCATTTCAGAGTCTGATGGCAGACCGGCGACATCCAGAAATGTCTCCGCGAAGTCAATCAATGACACGATCTTCGTGTTTGTCGCGCTGGCGGGGATCTTGCCCGGCCAGCGTGCCAATAGCGGAGATCGCAGTGATTCTTCAAAAATCCAGCGTTTGTCGAACCAGCCGTGTTCGCCAAGGAAAAATCCCTGATCCGATGAAAACACCAGCAGTGTGTTGTCGGTCAGCTTTTCTTCGTCGAGGAAATCCAGAATCCGACCGACGTTTTCATCGACGGCCTTAACGCACGCCAGATAGTCGTGCATGTATCGCTGATATCTCCAACGCACAAGATCACGGCCCTGCAGGTTGGCTTTGCGAAATGCCTCATTCCGAGGCTCGTAGTAAGCGTTCCATTCCTGCAGTTGTGCTTCCGTCATGTTCGACGAGGGCACGAGCTTGGCGTCCAGCTCCGAAAACGTCCGATCCAGCCCCATGTCGTGATCACTGATGGCAAGACTGCGGCCTGAATAGTCATCGAACAGAGTTTCTGGTTCAGCAAAGTCCTGATCCTTGTTCCAGCCCAGATGTCGCAGGGCTGGAGCCCATTCGCGGTGCGGAGCCTTTTGCTGACTCATCAGCAGAAACGGCTTTGACTTGTCACGGTTTCTGAGCCAATCGAGCGACAGGTCCGTAACGACATCTGTCACGTAACCGTCCGTTTTTACGCGACCATCTTTAGTGATCATCGGCGGGTTGTAGTAGAGTCCCTGACCTGGCAGAATATTCCAGTAGTCAAAGCCCGTTGGATCAGACACAAGATGCCACTTGCCGATCATCGCGGTCGTATAACCGGACTTCTGCAGCAGCTTTGGAAACGTCACCTGATCGCTGTCGAATTTGCAGTTGGAATTGTTGTAGAATCCATTCAGGTGCGAATACTTGCCTGTCAGAATTGACGCACGGCTTGGTCCACAAATGGAATTTGTGACAAGACAACGATCGAACCGCATGCCTTCACGGGCAATGCGATCGATATGCGGTGTGTCCAGCAAATGACGGTTGTCGCCGTAACAACTCAACGACTGACAGGTCAGGTCGTCGCAGAAGATAAACAGGATATTCGGACGAGTGGCTTCCTGAGCGTTGACCTTTGACGGTTGAGCAACGGCGATGATCGCAGCGACGGCAAGGAAGAGAGTCATCTGTTTCATTGGATCGTTTTCCTTTCGAAGAGAATGCGGATTGTAGCCAATTCCCTGAGAATAGTCCGGTCGTAACGCTGCGATCGCTCTGATCTTTCCCCGAGATTGTCGCCACTGTGGCAGAGTCGTTTGGACTGCGGCGATGTGGCGAGTATCATGCCGAACCTGAGCGGTTCGTCTGAGCCGCGACGTTTTTCTTCCGCTCGATCGATAGCGGTACCTCTTTTCGGGCATTGAATTCGTCGCTATGGACGAACTGCAACACGAATGCGGCGTCGCCGCCGTTTATCATCTGGAAACCGGCATCGTCAGCCCGCTCATTCCCATGCGCGACAAGAAGCCGCGTGACAAGGTCGATGGATTGACCAGGCCGCTGGAGGAACCGGAGTCATTCGACGAGGCAATTACACGCACGTCTCGCATGATTCCCGGAATGCTGCTGGACATGCAGAATCGTGGCCAGTTGGCGGCTGGCTTCACGACCTACAAACCCGGTCGGCTGCAACTGATGATGACTCATAAGGATGTCGGCGGTGTCGCCGAAGTCTTCCGGATGAATCAGGAGGAGCCCTACAAGGAATTGATGGCAGAGTACGCAGGCCATGCCGCCATCGGACATGTGCGCTACGCCACTTGCGGCACGGACCATCCGAATCACGCGCAGCCGTTTGAACGCCAACATATCGCCCGTTCAAAATGGTTCAGCTTCGCGTTCAACGGACAACTGGCCAACTATCGCGAACTGTGCAAAGACATTCTGCAAAACAAAGATTTCCATTTAACTCGCGAAACCGACACCGAAGTTCTGCATCATCTGATTTCTCATGAGATGTCTCTGAATGCTCACATCACGCCCGTTGAGCTGCTCAGCAAGCTGTCAAAGATTCTCGACGGTTCCTGGAATATCGTGTTCCTGAACGCTCGTGGCCAGATGTTCGTGTCCCGCGACCCGCTGGGAATGCGACCTCTCTGCTACGCTCACGAAGGATCACTGTTCGCTGCTGCCAGTGAAAGTGTGGCGCTGACGCATCTGGGATTTGCAGAAGAGAGTGTACACAATGTTCCGCCAGGGCATGTTGTCATTGTCGATGGCGATTCCGTCACGGTCCAGAAATACGCCGACAGCCCGAAAAAGGCGCATTGCTTCTTTGAGTGGATCTACTTCGCCAACGCCGGCAGCACATTTGACGATGCCGGCGTTTACCTGTCACGCAAACGGCTGGGCGAAGAACTCGCCGCGCGGGAACCGATTACCATCGACGACGATGTGATCGTGGTTCCGGTTCCGGACACAGCCAAGGCCGCCGCCGACGCGATGGCGTTTAAACTGGGAGTGCCCTCGCTGGAAGGACTCATTCGCAATCGCTACATCGGCCGCACGTTCATTGAAGGCAACAACCGCGCGGACAAAGTCCGGATGAAGTACACGCCCCTGCCGGAAGTCATGGAAGGCAAACGCATCCTGTTGGTGGATGATTCGATCGTTCGGGCCACAACGTTGCGTGAACTGTTGATCTTGTTGAAGACACGTGGGCGAGCCAAAGAAATTCATATTCGCATCGCGTGCCCGCCGATCATCGCCCCGTGTTTCTACGGCATCGATATGTCCACTGTCAGTGAGCTTTTCGCCTCAAGATTCATGACCGGTAAAGTGCCGACAGCAGAAGAAGAACAGGCGATGGCGGATTACATCGGCGCGACAAGCTTGCGATATCTTCCGGTTGAAGCGCTGGCTTCCTGCGTGGGGCTGCCGGAATCTTCGCTCTGTCTGGCATGCGTCAACACCGTTTATCCGACACCCGCCGGTGAGTCGATGTATCACAGGGCGCTCGATAAAGCCGCACGCGAAAACGCTGCAAAGATTGACGGCTGCATCACCGAATGTACACCACAGCGGGCCGAACGAGTTTACATCTGACAACCAAAGGCGAGCGGCAGGGCGTGAGCCCTCCGTGCGGGAACTGCTGTGTCCGGATAATAATTGATACATGTGCTGATCCCGCCCGGTGACAAGCGTCCGGGAGCAGGTTCGCTGCACTTGAAACCACGGAGGGCTGACGCCCAACCGCTCGCCAATTCTTCAACTCAAAATCACCATGGCACGTCGTTCTTCCGATCATCGTTCGCAACTTCCGCCCCACCACACGTCGCGGGAACAACACGCTGACGGCGGCGGCGATGAACCGTCACCGTATCCCATTGCGCCAGCGTCAAAGGAGATGACGTCGCTGATGGTACGGCAGAGGACTCAACTGGGGCCGTCGGCATCGGATTCGATTCCCGTCGTTCACGCCAGAAATCGCACGCGACATCCGATTCTTTATCGCAAACAGCTCGCTCGGATCGAAGACGCAAAGCCTGGCGATCTGGTGGCGGTTTACACCGACGGACAGCAGGAGCCGCTGGGGTACGGTGTGTTCAATCCCCGCAGTGAAATGTCCGTGCGGATGTTGTGGAATACACCGGAATTTCCGACCAACGCAGCCTGGTCAGAAAAACTTCGAGCCGCCATTTCGCTGCGGCGTGATACGCTGAAACTGGATTCTCAGTCCGATGCATGGCGCGTCGTCCATTCGGAATCCGATGGCCTGTCCGGCATCGTGATTGATCGCTTCGGCGATGTGCTTTCGGCAGAAACATTTGGCCTGGGCATGTATCAACGTGCCAGTCTGTTGATGCCGATGCTGGCCGCGCAGATGGGGCTGAAACACTGGCTGGTTCGTACAAGTCCACAGTTTCTGTCTCAGGAAGGCTGCGATCCACCGCCGCTGATGTCGGAGGGCTGTCCCTCGCAGGTCGTGATTTCAGAACACGGCACACGTTTCCGAGTTCGCTTTGAAGGCGGGCACAAGACCGGATTCTTCTGCGACCAGCGCGAGAACCGTAAGAAGTTAGCGGAATTCTGTCAGGGAAAAAGCGTCCTGGATCTGTGCTGTTACACAGGCGGATTTTCTGTGCAGGCGAAAGTGCTTGGCAAAGCGGACGACGTCACAGGTGTGGACCTTGATGAAGAACCGCTGAAACTGGCGAGAGAGAACGCGAACCTCAATCAGGCCCGCGCAAAGTTCGTGCAGTCCGATGCGTTCAGCTACATGCGTGAGATGCTGCGAAATGGAAAGCAGTACGATGTGGTCGTGCTGGATCCGCCTAAACTCATTCGCACGCGCGTGGAAATTGAAGAGGGCACGCGCAAACATTTTGCTATGAACCGCCTGGCCATGCGACTTGTCAAACCCGGCGGATTGCTGCTGAGTTGCACCTGCGCCGGGTTGTTGCCTGAATCAGAATTCCTGCAACTCCTCGTGTCAGCATCGAAATCACAGGGCGAGGATCTTGATCCCAACGGTTCCAGCAGGATTTTCAGTCAGTCAAGAACACTGCAGATCATCGCCCGCACCGGTGCGGCGCCGGATCATCCGGTCATTTCGACGTGCATGGAAACGGACTACCTGAAGGCCGTCTGGATGATCGTGAATTGAACCTCAATTCCTGTAGCCTGGACATTCATGTCC
>JAYSPO010000010.1:0-1899 GCA_043722015.1 Candidatus Kuenenia sp.
CAGGTCACTGCGAAGGCCGCCGAGTATCTTCATCTGCATGGACAGTTTGCATTGTCCGTTGTCACTCGGTTTGAAATTGCACGTGGCTATAAGGATAAACGGGCAACGACCCTGCTCACACGGTTCAGGGTATTCTGTCGCCATTCCCAAATCATTCCCTTGTCGGACGCCATCTTCGATCGGGCAGAAGATCTTTGGGTTTTGGCCCGTCGCGGCGGTCTTTCCCAGAACGACGCGGACCTGCTGATCGCAGCCACCGCACTGGAAACGGGTCGAGTGCTTGTGACCGGCAACACCGCGCACTTTTCGTGGATTCCCGGGCTGGTCCTCGAAGACTGGCGGACTCCGTAGAAAGATGCGGAAAGTGCCGGGCACATTGACCGGTCTCGCTCTCATGCAGCGACAGTGATACCTGATGTTCGATCACTCGTTGCCCCTTGTCCAAACCGTCTCGCCATGACCCCGCGGATGATGGCTGCCCGCTCCGGATCAATCTCCTGAGGTGGCGGCAGCGTCTGCATCGAGAACGGACTGCTGGGCATACCATCGACCAGTAGTCGTGCATAGGCTGTGTACTTCGGCAGGCCAGTCAGATTCTCCGGGGCGATCTGGCCGGGATATTTTCCGAGCTGTTCGGCCAGTCGCTGAGCGTCATCGTTCCCGACTTGGAAAGCAACGATCGAACCCACGTTGCCAAACACGGCTGCTGCGGTCTCGTCAGTCAGTTGTGACAAGTACTGATGCGCGACAATCAGACTGAGCCGATACTTGCGGGCTTCGCTCAGAATCGAAGCAAAACTCCCGGTGGTGAAGTTCTGGAACTCATCGACGTAGAGGAAGAAGTCTCTGCGTTCCGATTCCGGAATGTCGGCCCTCGTCATGGCGGCCTGCTGGATACTGGTCACGAGCAGCGCCCCAAGCAACGTTGCGTTGTCCTCGCCCAGTCGTCCTTTCGAGAGACTGGCGATCAGCACACGGCCTTCATCCATGATTTTGCGGCAATCGAGCGCCGGTGAAGGGTGCGTCACAATCGCACGGATCTTACTGTGAACCACAAACGGACGCAGCTTGTTCTGGATGGCGGCAACAGCCTCCGTGCGATAGTTGTCGGACCAGCTCGCGAATTCCCGTATCCAGAATGAGCGGATCACCGGATCGTTAATCAGTGGCACCAGTTGTTCGCGATACTCCTTGTCGCCCAGGAGCTGCATCACTGACATCAAGTTCCCGCCACGTTCCACAATTGCGAACACCGCATTTCTCAGAGTGTCCTCAAGTCGTGGGCCCCAGCTTTCGTACAGCTTTTTCATGGCACTGACGACACCGGACGTCACCTGATCAATTCGGGAAGGATCAGAACATGCCAGCGGATTGAAGCCGATCATCATGTCGTCGCTGCCTGCATCAAACAGCATGACGTCATTTGTGCGGTGCTTCGGCACCAGTGACGCAATTGAATCCGCGAGATCGCCGTGAGGATCGATGAGACACACACCATTTCCAGCTCGCATGTCAGCAGCCACCATCTGCTGGATGAGTGTCGTCTTTCCCATGCCCGTCTTACCGACGATCAAAAGATGCCGCCGCCGATCTTCTGTGCGGATTCCCACCAATCGCTGATCGTCCCGAAAGCGAACTCTGCCGAGAATGACGGCTCCATCATCTGCTGAAGGAAGCCGGGGCGGGGCCTCCAGTTCGGTAAACTCGCTTACCTGCAACCGTTCAGCTTTTGTGGCGGCCGTCGGCGGATGCCAGAGAGTCGCCAGTTCCTCATGGGACAAGAGAAAATGTGTGCGCCTCGAATCCTTTCGCATTTCGCGTCGTGGTGTCGGCGTGGTGAATGTGGCGAGTCGCGATTGTGTAAACGTCCCGAGTGCCCCGGTCATTCTGCGGAGTCGA
>JAYSPO010000011.1:0-11516 GCA_043722015.1 Candidatus Kuenenia sp.
GTATCATCGCCCTCGTTGATTTTCTTGAGCACATCGCGCGAAAACATCGGCAGATATTTGTCGTTAAAATTGTTCAACTGTTCAATGCAGCCTTTATCAACCAGATAACCGTAGAGCTTGCGTAATTGCGGGGCGACTTCAAAATTCTGGACTGCCGTCAGATCTCCGGTGGCGAGGTCGAGCTCCGGATAGATGTAGAGTTTCAGGTCACCCTTAAACAGGCGGCCGAATGATTCCAGAATCCCGCCATCCAGATGCGCATAATACTTTTCATTGAAGAGTTCACGGAGAGTCGGAATTCCCATCGTAATCCCGATGCGTTTTTTGGTATAGCGGGCCAGATACGCGGCCAGACGGTAGTATTCGAAGTAGTTCGAGATGAGGACCGTCACACCCACAGCAGCCAGCAGATCCACGCGGGCCAGAAAATCACGGTTGTCCAGTCCTCCTTCGGTCAGCAGATTATTCATGGTGATTTCAAGAATCTGCTCGACCGGCTCACCTGCCATCCCCGGTTCCAGTGTGAATTTTTCGTGAGCGCAACGGAGCATGTCGATATTGACGTGCGTGACCGGGCGAAAGCTTCCACGCTGCACCAGAATCGACTTTTTGTAAAGAACCTCGGACGGCTGGAGCATCGTGCCGTCAGCGGCAAACATCGCAGCGTTGCTCAGCCCGAGTTGCACGAGCATCAGACTCATGATGCGATTATCGACATGCCGGAATGCAATCCCGGAAAACTCGATCATGTCGATTTCGATCCGCTGGATCGTCAGATTATCCAGGAGCGATTTCAGCAACTGTTCGGGCTGATGATGCATGAAAAATGCGCCATACAGCAGATTCACTCCGACGATGCCGAGTGCTTCCTGCTGCAACGCATTGTCCATGTCGAGCATTCGCACATGGATGAGAACCTGGCTGTCCTGATCCCCCGGATGTGCCTGAAACCTGGCACCCATCCAGCCGTGGCATTCGTTAGTGCCTTTGAAATCGCGAGCTGAAACGGTATCGGCAAAGGCAAAGAACGCCGTCCTGTCGCCGCGGGTTTCGCTGAGCTGACTCAGGGTTTGTGCAAATTCATTGTCCAGCATGCTCTGAAGTCGCTGTCGGCAGACGTAACGCTCACAGGGACCGTAGTACGCATCACTGACCGTCATGTCGTATGCGGAGATGCTCTTCGCGATCGTACCCGATGCTCCGCCTACGCGAAAAAACCAGCGAACGACTTCCTGCCCTGCTCCAATCTCCGCAAATGTGCCGTACCGCCGTGACTCCAGATTGATCTGCAGCGCCTTCTGGTGAGTGTCCAGCAGCTCGGGCGGCGAAGTTTGTCCGTTGATTGACATGAAAAGGTCTCGCGAAAACAATTCTTCAGCCTGCGGGAGCTTGGTCGGCCGGACCGGGGGCGGACAAAGCATCGTGCATCGCCTGGTATTTTTGCTTCAGCGCCAGTTCAAGATTCACAATTCTTTCGCCCGCTCGCAGACGAACATGAAGTTCATCCTGGTCAAACGGCTTGCTTACGAAATCGTCAGCCCCGGCATCCATTCCCGCTACGAAGTCGTCCTTCTGAGATCGCGCGGTGAGCAGAATGGTGTATACGTAATGATCCACAGGATGCTGACGGATTCGCCGGATCAGGTCGAGCCCGTCAAGTTCCGGCATCATCCAGTCGCTGATGACCATCTGGAACTCCTCCTGTTCAAACATCCGCCACGCCTCGGCGCCATTGGTCGTCACCGCAACCCCATACCCCCACTTTTGAAGATAGTTCTGCAGTAACCGACGGGAGACGGGATCATCGTCCGCAACCAGGACCTTCATTCGTGTACTCCACGGCACTCTTCGCTGATCACAACCGACACTGCAACACGGCACAACACGCGACCGTCAGGCTGCCCAATATATCCCGTACCCCAATCTATTACCGCAATTCGGCTCGAATTTCTTGCCAATTTCGCATTGCAATTGCTTCACACAACTCCTTCGAAGCAGGGTATGTCTTGCTGAGACGAACAACTGTGAATTGAAGTCAATTATTCAAGCTCATCGAGTCATGGCAAAATCACCTTTGAGCCAATCTCCGCCGCAACCTCCTACACACTGCCATCGAGCAATCCGAAGAGTCGCTGCGAGGCATGGCTCCGCGCGATCAGAGTTAAAAACGGTCAACCCTGTAATGGTCCGTGGGCCAGTGTAAAGTCTGAAGTTGTGTGGAGTCCTGCAACTTTACGCCGGGTTCCAGATCAGGATTTCGCCTTTGCCGGGGATGGATGTGTCGCCGCAGTGGCGGGACCAGGTACCGGATGACGGGGTGTTTGGCAGGGAGATGCCGTGAGAGCGAAGTTCCCGGGCATAGAGATCAATGAAGGCAGGATTGTAATGGCCGGATGCCACGAACGTGGGCATGAGCGGCAGTGGCTGGAGTGACAGAATTGTGCCGCGGACCATCCAGGCTCCGGTGCGGATTTCAGCGCCGCTCATCAGGATGATCGTGCCGCCTTTCATCTGCAGCCCGCAGAAGTCGCGGACCTTGCCGCCGATGACAATTGTCCCGCGACGCATCCGCATGCCGACTTCCAGACCGGCCGTGCCACCGACAATGATGGTTCCGTTTCTCATCCCGCGCAGGCTGCCGCGATAGGCCGCTCCGATCTGCCCGCCGCCGTTCCCGTGCACATGGATAAAGCCGTTGATCATTTCCGCACCGATCCAGTCACCAGCGTCGCCCGTGACTTCGATTCGTCCGCCGCGCATGTCCGCGCCCAGGTGCATGCCAACGCTGCCGTGGACTTTCAGCTGCCCGCGACTCATGCTCTTGCCGAGCAATTTGACCTGATGCAGGTCGCCGTGCATTTCGATGTGGTCACTGTATTCACCAGTGACCTCAAAGAAATCGTCCAGTCGACAATGCCGCTTGCCGTGATATACCAGACTGCTACGGATCTGTTCGTGTGACATGGTCACGAACGCATCCGGCGTAACCGACTCCGCTTCCAACGGTACCTTCGGACGTTCTTTGAGTGTCAGTGTGATGGGACTCATGGTTCGGGCAATGCAGGGGGGAATGGAAATGATGAAATGATGAAATGATTTTCGTTTAACGGCGAGCCGCAGGCGTAGGCGAAACCTGGCACCGACGCCTGCGGCTTGCCGTTAAACGATTTAGACGACAATCCCCGAGGAGAAGGGAGATTCAGATATCAATACAGTCACGGATTTCGGCGTGTTCAATGCGTTCCATTTCCACGGGATAGTTTTCGAACGACATCGTATAAACGTCTTCGAACTTTGGCTTCAGGAAGCTCTCAATGTCCGGATTGAACGAGGGCTTTACAATAAATTCGCGTCCCTCCGGAGTCGCACGGATGTCGCCGTCTTCAATCACCACTTCACCACCCTTGAGTACATAACGCGGGTGGCTGAACATCTTCGCGATGTCCTTTTCTTCTTCATAAATCACGACATCCGCATCGGCTCCGATCCCCAGACTGCCCTTTTGATTTAATCCCAAAGCCCGTGCCGGTCCGGCGGATGTGATCGTCGCAATTTCATACAACGTGTATTCGCGATCAATGTCCGGCAGCGTGATGCGTTCACGTGCAATCGGAGTCAGCTTGGTCATGCATTCCTTGCGGAAATCGAAACTCATCAAAAGCTGGATGATTTCCGGATAGCGCCAGAAGCAGGCTCCGTTCGGATGATCGGTCGACAGGAAAATTCGCCAGGGATCATTGATGAGCAGCAGCAGTTCCAGACCGACCGCCCATTGGATCGAATTCACAAGGTTACTGGGGCGATAGGTGTACGGCACGATGCCGCAGCCCGTTTCGTTTTCAACATCCAGATTGCCCCACTTGCGGCCCGTGAGTTTGTAAAGCAGATGCTGCCACGGACCATCAGCGGTGATCGTGACCGTATCGCCGAACAGCACGGCACCGGCGTCAGTGGTCATGTTGGTGTGCGTGTTAAAGTACTCGGCGACTTCGGCTGACGCGGATCGCATCGTGTCCCAGTCGTCGCCACCGTACGCATGATACTGCAGATGTGCGATGTGGGCTCGACGACCTTCCAGCAGCTTCATCGTTTCCAGCGTCGTCCAGACATTGCCGGGCGCGCCAAGATTGTTGCAGTGCAGATGCATCGGATGCGGCAGGCCGAGTTCATCAACGATCTGCGCGAGTCTGCCGATAATCGTGCCAGGCGTGATCTTGTTATAGCCTTCAATCGGGTCGGTCAGTTGCTTGGCGTCTTTGCCCCATTTCCATGCGGCGACGCCACCGGGATTGACGGCTTTAACGCCGTATGACTTGGCCGCCCAGACATGCCATGCGATGACGTCTTTAGCCCGTTCAAATTCACCCGCTTCCAGCAAGTCGAGAAAAATCTCGTTGTTCGCCATGAGCACGCAACTGGTCTTGTCGAGAATCGGTATGTCGCGCATTTCTTCGTGCGTGTGCCGCGCGGAGAGCACGGGAACTGCGGCTTCGTTGACTGTGGTCCAGCCCATGCCTGCGTAAAGATAGCCGGTGGCAAACGTTGTCGGAGCCATGCCACCCAGCCCGGAACGACGTGACTGCGTCCGGATAAACGCCGTTGTGCGCCGATGATCCTCCGGCGTCATGGCGCGCGCGAAGTTGATCGAGCCGCCAGCTACATGCGTATGGACGTCAACGCCGCCAGGGAAAATAATCATCCCCGTGGCATCGATCGTCCGACCGCCGATGACTGACGTGACAAATTTGCCGCCGTCAATACACAAATCCCGGACTTCACCGTTGATGCCGTTGGCGGGATCGTAAATCTTTCCGCCTGTGATCCGAATCATGTCGTGCCCTGTTCGATTACTCGTTTAACCGCGTGGGCTTCGCCCCGCGCTTCGTGTTTCAAATTTGAAATCTCAAATTTGAAATTTCAAATAGAACGTTCGCGGCCCGATGGGCTCGCGGTTAAACGATTGAGAAGAAACCTACCTCTGCATCACAGTCATGGGGCCACCGTCCGGAATCCAGTGCGACTTGCGTGCGACGGCTTCGTTGATCCTTCGCACGACTTCCTGATCCGTAGGATACGGTGACTTCAGTGCAGGCTTCAATGGTAGCGGGATTTCATCCATGCGATACGCAGTTCCAGGAGCGCTGATGCCTGCGACCGACGTCGTAATGTGGACCCGAGCCAAACGGCTGGTGTGCGTGACTTTCGGGTCGAGCACGATCGTAGGAATGCGGGCCAGATGATCGATCGCCGGCTGCGGCATTGTCGCACCTGGGTCGGCTCCCAGAATCAACGCCGCATCCGTGTCGCCACGCACCAGAACATCGACGGTCGAAAATTCGCCAGGGTTGTACCGCGGGTAACCTCGATTGAATGTAATCCCGAACGGAAACCCGGTCTGCCAACGCATGATGACGTCGGCACCGGTGACGTTTCCATGGCCCCGCATCGGCATGGCCACAAACTTGGTGAACGCATTGAGTTCTGCCGCCAGCGTCAGCAACGCCGCTGAATTCATGTGCTTGCCGCGAGTCATCGACAGACCCATGCCGAAAAACATACAGCCGAACTTTGCCTTCTTCGCACGCTCAATAAAGTCCGTCAACTGTTCCAGCGTCAGCCCTGTCTCAGCGATCGATGATTCGTTGACATGCTGACCTTTCAGGATCGCACGCAGGATCGTCAGGACTTCGAAGTCCTTGCCTGGTCGAATCTGAAGAAAGATGTCCGCCGCTCCACCGCTCTTCGTTTCGCGAATATCCACCAGGATCATCGTGCGGTCTTTACGACCCCGTGGCAGGAATTTACTTTTCTGCATCAGCGTGTACTTGGTGAAATGCCTTGGATGGCATTCGGCAGGATTCCCGCCCCAGTACACAATAAAGTCAGCTCGGTTCTTTACTTCGCCAAGAGTACACGTCACTTTACCACCCAACTGGGCGGCGATTTCTGTGGGACCGTGTCAAAGCGATGTGTGACTGTCCAGCAGCCCTCCCAGTCGGTCGGCCAGCGAGACGGCTTCGCGCTGAGCTTCACAGGTGGTATTGCTCAGTCCGTAAATCAGCGGCATGTGAGCATCATGCAGAAACGTGGCGGCAGCTTCGATCGCTTCGTCCACCGTCGCTTCGTGCCCATCGATCAAGGCGTCCGGATAATCGTGGTCTGCCGTATGATTCAGAAACCACGCCTTGCCAAGGACGCAGGCTTTTTTGGCTTCGTGAATTCGCGTCTCGTCGAAGTGCAGCTGAATGTCGTCGCAGACGCAGCCGCAGAACGTACATGTGGCATTATTGATGACGTTGAGACTCATCGTGTTTGTCCCCGAACCCTGTTGATGTTTCGTAAGTTTAACCCGACGCCAACGGCGAGGCGAATCGCAAGAACAAAGACCTCGCCGTTGGCGTCGGGTTAAACGGCGTAATGATTAATCGTGACTGCACTTCGGCTTTGTGGCGGATTCGTCCGAACCGGACGAAGGAACGAGAAATGTTCAACCCAGCGCCCGACCGGGATTGCTGCCGCGCACACGACGCGGCATGAAACGGCCTTTATCGACTTCCTCCCATGCAGCAAATTCCTGCGGCGGTTGTTCTGCTGAAAAGTGCGGCGATTCGTCAGAGACAAAATCTGTCGCTGACTGCTTGTCGTCAATCATGGATTCGATCCTCTTGTATACTTCACGCGGTCGAAAACGAGTCTGGCGAGCGGAGCGGCGTGAGCCCTCCGGTATCTCGTTTTTGTACCGGCAAGCTGACGCATGCCGCTCGCCAATTGTGTCACTCATGACCGCGCGGAGTATAGTTTAACATGTTGGTAAATTCACTTTGGAACCGGTTCAACATCGACATCCCAGCCTTTTGAGGTTGGCATTCCGGTGCCGTCGGTGCTGCCGCCCATCAGTTTACAAGTTGGCGGGCCGTAGGGTACAAACAAAAGTCCAGTCGGACACTTTCCCGGTTCGCATTGAAAAATGGCTTCGCCGAATTCTGTCCGGACAATGACCGAATCGCCCGATTCCAGCCCCATTTCTTTCATATCGGCTGCGTCCATCGTCAAAGTGTTGACAACCGCCTGATATTCAGCGGTATCCTTTCCCGAATTGATGAGTGCCCCTTGTTTGGCCGTGCGGGAAGGATTCAGCATAAAACGCCGGGAAACCATCAATTTGCCTCAATTCTGGAATGCGTCGCTACACTGCGGCCCCACCGGGAACCGAAAGGCTCGACAAGTCGATCAGTCTAGTGTCGCGCCTTCGTCACAGCAATCAGAAACGGCTATTTGTTGGTTCTACAAGTCTCGGAATTGACGATCGTCGCTGCCGTTCGATTTCCAAACCGTGCCTGACTTCTACAATGCCCGGCTCGCGGTTCGCAGATTTCATCTGCAGAGTCAGCAATATCGTTTAATCCTGTGCCGCACTGAAAGCTGAATTTATGAATATCAAGTGGACTGTACTCGCCTTTGTTGCCGGAGCGGCCCTTTCCTGGGGTGTTTACGTTCCGCTCGTTCACGATGCGACCACGAGGTTCGGCAGTAATCTGCGAGCGTTTTTGATGGTGGGGATTGCCTACTTTTTGGTCGCAGTACTCATTCCCAGCTTTTTCATCTTCTACAAGGGTGATCCGACCGCAAAGGACCCCGCGAAACTCAACTGGGCCGTGCCGAGCATTACGTACGGCATTCTCGCAGGGATTGCCGGGGCCACTGGCGCACTGTGCGTGATCTTTGCCGTGAAAGAGGCCGGACCAACGGCTGCCTTCATCGTGGCACCCCTGGTGTTTGCCGGAGCCCCGATCATCAATACGATCGTGTCTGTGACGATTTTTGCACATGGCAAGAGATTCGAATCGCTCAGTCCGTCGTTCTACATCGGACTGCTGATCGCCACAGCTGGAATGGTGCTGGTGATGATCAACAAGCCGAATGAGATCAAGGCACCAGCGCAGCCTGTCGCTGCCGCAGCGACGGCCGGTGGCGGAGCAACAACGCGGTAGTGAACGGCGCGCCGCAAGCGGGTTGTTGATTTGATTGTGGGGTGCGTGAAGCGGAGCGCAACGCACCATTTGGGGAAAGCGTGAGAAGCTGGTGTGTTTCGCTGGCGCTGCACACACCCTACAAGAATCACTAAATTATCAACTCGCTATCCGCCAGTGATTGTTAGTGTTTTCGAATTGCCTCATGATCTTAATCGTACTCTTGATCTTAATTGATTCCTGCCGAGTGAAATGTCCAACGCGACACACATCTACAGCCCGGCGAGCGACAAATCGATTAAGATCATGATGAAGAGTAAGATTAAGAATGGATGGCACAACGAAGAAGAACGTCCACTGAAACAGTTCGTTACCTGCGACTGTGCTTAATTGAACTGTCCTATGCCAGAATCTTCACCAAGACATAGTTCCTCCAGTCGGCTATCGACGGCTGTCGCTCGTACAGGTCCGCGCGAACTCTGGACGATGGACGCACAGTTGAAAGACATTCAACCGGGCAGTGGTGTCGTCATCCATCTCGAAAAAGCCTGGGGCCGCGTGCGACGATGCTGGTTGAAGACGTTTCGGCGGGGATACGTCACCCGGATGGCCGCGAGTCGCAAAGGTGATTTCAATCCCTGTCCGCACGAGGTGCTTGATCCGCGCGACCTGAAGTTCTATCGCAATCAGGGCGGCTGGTATTGGGATCTGAAAGATGACCCGTTCGCCTGGCGAGACCGGCTGCCATTTGCCCGCGTCGGACTGGCTGAGCTTTTCCTGATGTGCGGCAGTACAACGGCTGCAACGCTCGGGTTTGGCTGGTGGGCGAATCAATCCACCGGAGCCCTCAAAGTGATCGCGATCCTGCTGGCCGTGACATGTGCTGTCATCTGTGGACTCATCGCGTGGTTCTTCCGCAATCCGCGTCGCATCAGCCCGCCTGCCCCAGGGCTCGTGGTGTCTCCGGCGGATGGCAAAATTGTCGATATCGAAGAGATTGCATTCGACGACTACATTGGCGGTCCGGCCAAGAAAATCGGGATCTTTCTGTCGATCTTCAACGTCCATATCAATCGCACGCCAATCGCTGGCCGTGTGGTCGGCTTGCGTTACCGTCCCGGAAAATATCTGAACGCCCTGCGTCCTGAGTCGGCCAGGGAAAACGAGCAACTGGCCATCATGCTGGAAGAAAACCAGGCACCCTTTCGAGGAATGGTGGTGCGCCAGATCACTGGAGCGATTGCCCGACGCATCGTCTGTTGGCTCAAACCGGGCGACGAATTGGCACGTGGCGAACAATTTGGCATGATTAAACTGGGTTCGCGGACGGAACTTGTGCTTCCGGTCGAGGAAGGCCTTGAAATTCGTGTGCGACTTGGGGATAACGTCACAGCTGGAACCAGCGTACTGGCATCGTATGCAGTGCATAAGTAGGTCCTTTCTGCCGGAAAGGACTGTGTTCGGTAGGTCCTTTCTGCCGGAAAGGACTTCGCAACCTGTTGTGACCTGCGACCGAAACGAATTTGATTGGACGGCGACGGACCGACGTTGAGCGGATGTCCGCCTTGCGGCGAAAGTCCTCCCCGGCAGGGAGGACTTACATTAGAATCTGAGCGACACGACATGTCCAACACGACCATTGACCCCGAACCCCAAACACCTCGGCCGGGCAGGATCCGCCACCGAAAAGTCTTCGCAGTGTTGCCGACACTGCTGACACTGTGCAATGCCGCGTGCGGGTTCGGAGCGATCTCTATCGCCGCCAAAGTCGGACCGGATCACTTCAAAGGCATCGAACTGATCACGGCGGCACAATTGATCTTCCTTGCCATGCTGTTTGATTTGCTCGACGGCAGCGCTGCTCGACTCACAAATCAGACATCAGATTTCGGCGCGCAACTGGACAGCCTGAGTGATGCGATCAGTTTCGGAGTCGCTCCGGCATTCATCATGCTGCAACTCGTGCATCCGGATCATCACCTGATGGATACGATCATTACGGCTCCATTCAACTATCATCCACGAATCCTGTGGGCGATTGCCGTCCTGTTCATGGTGTGCGCTATCCTGCGACTGGCGAGATTCAATGTCGAGACTGAAGAGGAGGATTCGCATGACTTCTTCAGTGGACTACCGTCACCGGCGGCTGCGGGTGTCGTCGCTTCGTTCCCGATCGCAGTGAAGGAACTCAAAGAGCAGTTGAGCGCTGAAGGCACTGTCTCATGGGCGCAACCCGCCGCTGAGTACCTGCTTCCGGGTCTTGTCATTCTGTTACCGTTGATCACACTGGCGGCGGCAATGCTGATGGTGTCCCGCATTCGTTACGCGCATGTCTTCAATCAGATGATTCGCGGACGCCGCAGCCGCAAACAGATTCTGCAGATCGTCTTTGCGATGGTGCTCGTGTTTGTCGTTCGCGAAATGGCACTCCCCGTGCTATTTTCCGTCTTCGCATTTTCCTCCCCCGTTCGTGCATTCGTGGAACGTTATTACCGGAAGCTGAAGAAAATCAAAAAGATATCTACAGAAACGAAGGCCGCATGAACCTCAAAGATTACATCCGGTCAGTCCCGGATTTTCCAAAGCCCGGCATCATGTTTCGCGACATCACGCCGCTGCTGAAGTCATCCGACGCAATGAAGGAAGTCATCCGCCGCCTTGCCGAACCATTTCGCGACGCAGGCATCACGACAATTCTGGCAGCCGAAGCCCGCGGCTTTGTGTTCGGCGCACCTCTGGCCATGGAACTGGGGGCCGGTTTTGTTCCGGTTCGCAAGCCGGGAAAACTGCCCTGGGAAACACACAAGTTCAGTTACGATCTGGAGTATGGTTCTGACTCACTGGAGATCCACAGCGACGCGATCGGAGCTGGTGATCGCGTGCTGCTCGTCGATGACCTGCTCGCCACCGGCGGCACCATCGAAGCCTGCATGAAGCTGGCTCAACGCCAGCACGCCGATGTCATCGGCGCAGCATTTGTCATTGAACTGGCGTTTCTGAATGCCCGCACGCGACTGGAGCCCCTGCGTGTCAACAGTCTGATTGTGTATCAAACAGAAGACCCTGACGAATAGGCAAAGCTGGGGAAGTCGGGCGAGCCGCGCAGGGTTACTCAGCAATCTTGCCGTAGAATCCGCCTTTATTCAGGGCGTTGAGCGCAGCGGTGTGGACGATGTCCGATCCGTTGAGAGTCACTGTTCCCGCTTCGCGATCAACGTCAATGCTCGACACGCCATCAATAGCTTTCAGGGCGTCAGTGACAGCATCGACGCATGATCCACAACAAAGATGTATCCCTTCAACCTGTACATCGCTGTCCGCGGGCAGAAATGCAAACACACTCGTCAGCAGGACTGCGGAACCCAAAGCCAGTAGTTTCCCAGCGCGGGCTTCGCCCGCAACCCATGTTTGAAGTCGAAACTCAGGAAGATTTGCGCCGGGAAAATAAAAAGCAGAAAAATTGATAGCAGAAAAATGTCGGCATTCTGCATCTTGCATTCTTTGCAGAGAAATGAATGGCGCAAAAGACTTCAACGCTTGTTTTGT
>JAYSPO010000012.1:0-7085 GCA_043722015.1 Candidatus Kuenenia sp.
GGTGTCTGGCAATTGCCGGAACGGCGCTGCGCTTGGTCCGGCCTACAGATTCAGCCCAAATCTGCCTGCGACTTTGCAATACGACCACCAGCCAGGTGACGACCACCAGCCAGGTGACACGCACCCTTCGCATTTCCGGCCCAAAGGGCCATCCGTTCCAATCGCCTGGCCCGGAGGGCCAGGTCCACGAGCCAAAAAATATTTTCAGGCCCAACGGGCCGGCCATTCGGCGTGCACTGGAGATGAACTGCCGACCCGTTGGGCCAGGCTATGTGAACTGCTGGCCCTTTGGGCCGAAACACAACAACGCCGTTCAGCCCGACTTAGCAAAACCTTCGCGACAGGACGCCGCGACTGTGATTTGATTGGGTTGATTGGGTTGCGGGTGAAGCCCGCGTTAAGATTATGTCAACACGGCTGCATGGAGTATCAAAGGTCCTTCCTGATGCGTGCGTACATCTCTTTGCCGATGGCGGCGCGCGCTGTAACATCTTGTTTGGGCAAGGCCTCGACGCGATCCAGATCCGAAAGCAGTGCATCGGCAAGTTCGGGTTCGGTTTCTTTCAGTGTTTGCAGATCTGCACGCATCTGTTTCAGGTCGAACATGTGAATTCCCACGGCATCTGCGTCGGCCAGAGTGAGACGCAAGCGGTCATGCATACTGATCTTTGCAACTGGATCTGCGTCCGGTCCTGCTTTCTCCTGGGACTGGCAGCCAGGCACAATCAGCGACAGTGCAACCGTCAGGACAATATGGCCGCAAAGCGATGTGAGGGGAACAATCTTCATAAATCAACTCCATCGACGGCAAACGCATCGCAACCCTGCGGCAGGTGTGCACGTTAGCCGAACAGGAATACCTTTTCCAGAGCCTGCGGCGGACTGCAGAAGTCGTGAATGCAGCGATTGATCGGCGAAAACCCTGCGAAACACAGACAGAGGCAGAAAACAGACTATGATCTTCTCAATGTGATCCGTTACGATTTCGCCCCTGGTTGATTTAATGGGGACCGTCATGAAGGGGTCTGACCCCATTAAATCAACACATGCATTTTTCCCAGCCCGACCAGGAATTGTACTGAGACCTATTTACATGCGCCTTCCTCAAATGTTCAGGACGCAGCAGTTTGTGCTGTCCATCGAGATTTTTCCGCCGAAAACGTCGGACGGCGATGCCGTGTTGCGCCGGAATCTGCAGACTCTGGTTGAATACGATCCGTCCTTTGTGTCATGCACTTACGGAGCTGGCGGCTCAACGCGCGATCGGACTTTGCAGTGGTGCCGTGAAATTCAATCTGACTTTCACCGCACTGCAATGACGCACTTTACGTGCGTTGGTTCGACACGGGACGAACTTCTCAACTGGCTTGATCAGGCGGTTGCCGAAGGCATTCAAAACGTGATGGCTCTCCGCGGCGATCCCCCCGCCGGACAGGAAGCATTCACGACTGTCGAAGGTGGACTCAGCAATGCCAATGAACTGGTAGAACTCATTCGTCAGACACATCCCACCCTGGGAATCGGCGTGGCTGGCTATCCCGAGAAACACCAGGAAGCACCGAGCCTGGACATCGACCTGCAGCATCTGAAACGCAAGGTCGATGCAGGCGCGGATGTGGTGTTCACTCAGTTGTTCTTCGTGAACGACAATTTCTTCGCGTTTCGGGATCGTTGTGACGAACTGGAGATCCGGATCCCGATCGTACCCGGCATCATGCCGATCACCGACTTTGCGCGAATCAAACGCATTACGTCGATGTGTGGCACGGTCTTTCCTGATGCATTGGCAACTCGCCTGGAAGCCGTGCAGGATGATCCTCAGGCGCAGTTTGAAATCGGCGTTGAACATGCCATTCAGCAGTGTGAAGAGCTGCGATCGGCCGGAGTCCCTGGCATCCACTTCTATGCACTGAACAAGTCCGATGCCTGCCAGCGTATCCTGGATGCAATGCAACTGCAGCAGAAAGCAGCAACGTGACGCTGTCCAAACTGGTGCGAAAATTCGGTTCGTTGAAATGCAGCGTTATTCAGTCCGACACGCTTGATGAAGCTCACTGTGGTCTCGTGATTCTGAATCATGGATTTGGAGCGTCCGGCGATGATCTGGTCGATATCGGCGCGATGCTGATGGATGAGAGCGAAGTCATTGCGGCAAAGTTCCGCTTCGTGTTCCCGGAAGCGCCGATTGATCTGGGACCGATGGGAATGCCAGGTGGCCGCGCGTGGTGGCCGATCAACATGGCACAGCTCGCTGAAATCAATCAGACACAGGACTATTCAGAACTCACGCGCATCAGCCCGCCCGGAATGCCCGAAGCGACATCGTTGCTGGCAGCGGCAGTGCAGGAAATGCGAACCACTTATCGCGTGGCAGAAGATAACATTGTGCTCGGTGGTTTTTCCCAGGGCGCGATGATCAGCACGCACCTGACTCTGTCCACCGGCTTCCGGCCCGCGCTGCTGGCCCTGTTCTCGGGAACGTTGCTGTGTCGCGACGAATGGACGCGTCTGGCGATCGCCCATCCGCACTGCCGCGTTCTGCAGTCGCATGGCTTCGAAGATCCGATTCTTCCGTTCGGTGCGGCGACGGAGTTGTCGCAGATGCTCACGGACGCCGGTTTCGATGCGGATTTCGTCCCATTTCACGGTGGTCATACGATTCCGATGAACGTCCTGCAGAAACTGTCTGAACGCCTGGAACTGATCCCATGACACTTCGCAAACCAAAGTCCGGTCCGCCAAAGAAACCGCGACCAATCCGCAGCGCATGGAAGTTCTGTCCGCATTGCGGCCATCCGGCAGAAAAGCGTGGCAGGCATCCGTTTGTCTGCACCGCGTGCGAGTTTACGCACTTCTTTGCTCCGGTCTCGGCTGTCGGCGCGATTGCAACCGATCCCGATGGACAGATCCTGCTCCTGGTCCGGGCGAAAGATCCCGGCAAGGGTCTGTACGGCTTGCCGGGCGGCTTCATTGACGCTGGCGAAACCGCCGAACAGGCGTTGCAGCGTGAGGTGCTGGAAGAAGTTCAGCTGGAAGTGACGTCGTATCGCTACCTGGCTTCATTTCCGAATGAATACAACTATCGCGGCTTCCTGCTTCCCGTGACGGACATGTTTTTTGTGATTGAAGTTGTGTCCTTTGATGCCATGCATCTGGCCGACGGTGAAATCGCCGACTGGCATTTTTGTCATCCGAAAAAGCGGGAACTCAACCGCATGGCGTTCCTGTCGAATCGACGCGCGCTGGAAGAATTTCTGAAACAGCGGTAACGCAATCTCTGAGCCCCGACATCTGTCAACGCCCGGCTGACTCACTGGGAAGCGGAATTGTTTTTCCGTTTAACCCGATGCCGCAGGCGAGGCTGCTTTCCATGGACTCCTCGCCTGCGGCATCGGGTTAAACTCACTTACGCATGGCAGCGGGAATTCTATGAACTCTGCTGTTTGAGAAATGAAGCGGGCTGGCGATATCTATTGCTGACTGCCGAGCGGGCGAATGTCGAACGGAAGCTCCGTCATCGCTGTCTGGAGGCTGAGTTGGTCCTTCACATGCAGGCGGAGTATGTATCTGCCAGGCGACAATGAAGGCACTGTCAGATCATAGCTCTGAAAATAGTCGGTGCGTTCTGTGGAACACAGGTCTTCAATCTTCGGCAGTCGAATTTCGCGGTCGGCGATGGGTTCGGTTTCTCCTTCACGGAAGAATTCGATCCTTGCCGCAAACTCCGATCGGTACTGACCGTTGGTTGTAATTTCCGATCGGTAATTCTCAATCTCTGCATACAGCAGCAACGGCTGGCCTGCATTGAAATCGGAAGTCGGAAAAACGCTGAAGCTTCCGAAACCGTCAATCCGATTGCAGAAATTCAGCCGACGGATCTTCATTGTGGACAATGGCTGCAGTTGTCGCGAGGCCGTGCGGACATACTCCAGAGTCTCCGTCAATTGTTCCTCACGCGCGGCGGACTCATCGCTGCGGCGATACGATTCCATCGCCAGCATCATGGACTGCCAGAATTCCTGTTCTTTCTCGGGGAGCGATTCAATCACACGGATCGATTCGGCGGATCGTCCGGCGATCAGATACAGCATCCGCAGGTCTGTCTGCCGCCGCCGCCATTCCACTTCATTCTGTGGCTCGTGGTTGGGCAGCGTCGGCCACTGAGCCAACTCCTGTTCGACCTGTGCGATCAGCGGTTCCAGCAGAGCCTCGCTGCCTTGCGCGGCCTCGGTCGTATCGACGCTCTCTGTCGCCGGTATCGCCGCCTCAGTGGGCGCTGGCAACGGCGTGGTGGCGCCGACATCTGCATCAACAGTTTCTGGTTCTCGATCGCGCAGCAGTCCGAATGGATCGGTCCAACGGCGGGTCGATTTCCGATTGCGCTCGGAGATGATCTCTTCGCGGCGAGGAATGTAGCCGCGCAATCGGTCGAGCACCGTCGGTTCCTTTGCCGTGGCTGCGCCAGTGTCTGCCGTTGTATCGCCTGTGGTCGTGTCGTCGGTTGAATTCTCATCAGGTTGCGACCGGGGTCCCGCCGCCGACAGCGGTAACTCCAGGTTCGAAGTACCTCCGGAGTCATCGCCCGACGGATTGTTCGTCTGTACTTTCGCGACGGATGCGTTCTGTGGCGAAGATTGGCCGGAATCCCTGTTCCATCCGCCTTCGGTTGCGAATGCCTCGTCCTGATCCTCGGCAGTCTTGCTTTTCGCGGACGGGTCTGCGCCATTCGGATCTTGTATCCCCTGCCATCCGGCGTTACCAAAATTGACTTCCGACGGTCGAGCAGTGACGTCTTCAATCGTGTTTGCAGCATCATGTTGCTGTACGGGACCTTGACTACCCGCCAGCGTGTCCTGTGGCTTGCTGCGGCCTGCGGACGGCAGTATCGATGTCTGAGAGATGCCATTACCATTGATCGCTATCCGAAAAGGGGTCTGACCCTTTGGAGGCGATTTGATTATGTTGGTGTTTCCATCTTGCCGGAGAGGGTCAGACCCCTTTTCGGATAGAGTCTCAGCTTTATCCGGTAATGGAATCGGCTTACCAAGTCGAGCTCGACGCTGCACAAACGCATGCCCACCGGCGTAGACAGGAACGACACCGATTGCTGTGTTGCCGTCCAGAATGCTTGAATTTGCGGAACCTGCTGAAGCCTGCAGTGGGCTATAGTCCGCAGCAACAGAGGTTGACCGGCTTTCGTGATCAGACGCAGCGGAATTTTGCGAGCGAATCGTTGAAGGCATTTCGAACGAAGAGCCTGCGTCGGACAGAAGTGTGTCACTCAGTCCCATCGACGCGCAGCCCGAAACCGCCAGCGCGCAGGCGAGAATCAGCAGCCTCAGGACTGCTGTCGCCATGCGTCGTTGTTCAGGATTGCGAGATTGTCGCCGAGCCTGACGCATATCGCAGGGAATTCCGGTTCGTGGCGGGAAGGCTGTTGGACACTCTTGTCCAATCTATGACCGCTGAACTGTATTTCGCTTTGACACGCGGGAATACCGGGACTTGGCGGTCCAGCACGTCCAGCCAGAAGAGAAAAAGCCGACGGCAACCAGTTTCGGCAGTTTCTGCCACTCTTTGTATGAACAGCTCCGAATTATGCTCTGCGCGGGCCTGAGTGAGGCATTTTCTTGTAGCCGAAGTCGTGAGACTCCGGATTGAATCATGGCTCGGCCCAGAATTCTGACAAATCCGGCTACACAATCATTGGAGCCCGTGCGCGGTATAGCCGTCGCCAGCAGTTTAAACGCCGAACGGCCGTGTGTGCCAACCCTGCATTGTCGCAGTCTGCCGACGCACCAGTCGCATCGGTCGTGCAAAAACGAACTGGTGATCGGCGATCAGTCTGAAACTTTCTGCCAGTCGAATCCGGCACAGACTGCTATCGTTTGACAATCCTGATCAAAGTTCATTGGTTATTGTGTGCAGGTTCAGTACGTTGCGCCATCATCCTGTTTATCCTGGAGCTTCCGCCCATGGCCGACGTCACCCAAATCCTATCGCAGATTGAATCTGGCGATCCGTCCGCCGCAGAGCAGTTGTTGCCGCTGGTATATGACGAATTGCGCAGGTTGGCTGCAGCCAGGCTTGCGCAGGAGAAACCAGGGCAGACTCTTCAGGCGACGGCGTTGGTCCACGAAGCGTATCTGCGGCTGGTTGGCAATCCCGAGGGGCAAAACTGGAACAATCGAGCCCATTTCTTTGGTGCAGCTGCCGAAGCGATGCGGCGCATCCTGATTAACATCGCCCGGGGTAAAGATGCCGCGAAGCGAAATGGGGATCGGCAGCAGATCACGCTTGATGCGTTGGCGATTCCTGGCGGGGTAGATCCAGCAGAAGTGATCGCCATCAATGACCTCTTTGAGGAACTGGTCCGTCTTGACCCTCAGGCGAGTGAGATTGCAAAACTCAGGATTTATGCAGGACTCACCGTGTCGGACACCGCAGCAGCGCTCAACCTCAGCGTAAGCACTGTGGAGCGGCACTGGGTGGTCGCTCGCGCGTGGCTGCGAAGTCAGTTTCGGCCGGAAAATGCCGAAAACGAATAAGTTTTGGAAAAATCCAAAAACCGTGAAGGGTTTTGGGCAAAAACCGGGCACTGTGTTCTGGAGACCTTAACAGGAGCTGGAAACAGATGTCTGATCAATTCGCCAAAATCCGGTGCATCTTTCTCGACGCCTTAGAGCGGGATGGGATTGATGCGCAGCTCCAATATGCAGAAATCCAGTGCGCCGAGCAGCCGCAGCTTCGCGACACGATCCTGAGAATGGTGAAAGCTCATCATCAAACAGCCGGCATACTCGCTTCCAGCGTCGATGCGACTCACAACATGCCTGATGAGAGCGATATCACGGGCACCGAGATTGGAACCTACAAGATCCGCGAACTGCTGGGCGAAGGCGGGATGGGCAGTGTTTATGTGGCCGAACAGGATAAGCCCGTCCGCCGCAAAGTGGCTCTGAAAGTTGTCAAAGCAGGAATGGACAGTCGTCAGGTGCTGGCAAGGTTTGATGCCGAGCGTCAGACGCTGGCTCTGATGGATCATCCTCATATCGCCAAAGTTCTGGATGCCGGGACCAGCGAAT
>JAYSPO010000013.1:0-13621 GCA_043722015.1 Candidatus Kuenenia sp.
CAAAGCTCAAGGTGCCATCCCAAAGCTCAAGGTGCCATCCAACTTAAGATCTTCGTTTGCGTAAAGGAGGCAGCTTTGGGGAACTGCCTCGAACACGCGACTATGTGAATGCTCGGCGGGCGGAATCGATGCTGATGGCTCGGTTGTGGTCTCGGGTTTCGGCTGCGGCCTGGATGGACTTCTGACGACCGACACTCGAACGGAACCATTTCCGGAAATTCAAGACGCAGTCAACCCACAGTTCCTACGGGATCCCAAGACGCTCGATCATTGGTTCCAGATTCGCTGGCATCGCGTCGCGTTTGTCGCTGCGGACTGACGACCTGTCCAGTCCAGCAGTTGCAGGTAATCACCAAGTCCCATCGACAGACAGCCTTTGTTTGATGCTCGGCGAACTGGGTTCTTTGCACGCACAGCCTGCCGTTTTGGCTCCAGCGGAATCTCGCCCGCCGCCAGCACATCCCGCCGATTTGTCGGTGCCATTTGCTTGCCCCCAAAAAACGTCAATCAAGACCTGTCACAGATAACCTCCCACATTCTGCAAACTCAACCCAACTCTTATGCACATCGTAACCGTCGGCTGGCCCCAGGATCCCCTCAAACCGCTTCGCGGTAAATCGCACTGCGATTCAGCCCGAAGGGCTTCCAGAAATTAGCCGGTGGTCGAGCGCAGCGAACACCACCGGATCACGTCCCCCACACCCGTCCCGCATCCCGGAGGGATGCAAGACTGTTTTCCATGTCCACACATTCCATTGCCACCACGCAACCCGAACAAGTCCTCGAACGGCACTCAGCAGTGACCAAAAGCACTCAGCAGTGACTGGCACTCACCATGACCGCTCACCATGACCGGCCAACAGGAATGGTAGATGACTCATTCGTACTGGGCACCGATCGTTCGTCATTCTGCCGCTCATCTCGTGCTCCGTGCCTTCGTCGCGGGGTTCGTCATTTCTTCGATTGCGGTGTCTTCGTCGACAGTTCCTCTTCTGCAGCAATCGCGAACAATCGATTCCTGCTTGCGATGTAAAGGACATTGTTGGCGACGACCGGCATTATAGAGATGCTGCTCCCCACATTAATGTCGTGCGCAAGCTCATGAGCTTTTCCGCCATTCCCTGATTTGCTGACGGGCGTGAGCGGATCTGACGACAAAGAAAATAGTGCCACGTCGCCATCCTGATCCGCTGCATAGACCGTCTCCCCAACGATCAGAGGCGTCGTCCAGCATTCTGTGAACAGATCATGCGTCCAATACGGCTTGCCAGTTTTCGCATTCAGACAATGCAGTAGTCCACTGACGTCGCTGATCAACAGGAAGTCGTTTTTGATTACCGGACTTCCCAGAGTGCGGTGCATCGTTTCTTCGAAGTCGATTTTACCATCGCTGTTGTTATCGTGATGTTCGTAGTGCCAGAGAACCGACGAGTTCGGATTCGGAATGGCTACTGGAGGAAGACGTCCAATCTGCGCTGGGACCTGCATGCGCCTGTGTGGCACTACATTACCCCTTGAATCCACGACCAGTTCAGCACTGACATCTCCTCGTTTGGTTGGATCGATACACCACAGATCCCCCGGTGCATCGCCGTGTTCCGGGTCCTCACCCATGGCCAGATAGACAAGGCCGTCGCAAATCACCGGTATCGCACAAATCGTATTGCGTGTGTTTCGAAAGCCTCCCACGTTCCGTGCTTTCGGATTGCCGTCGAATTTCCACAGGAGTTCTGGCTTTCCCTGATTCCATCGGTCGGCTCGAAAGCTGTACAGCCAGCCGTCGCCACCCGGGAACAGCACTTGCGGGATGTCCTTGAAGACTCCCACAGCCGGACTGGACCACTGGCCATGGAGAATATCACTGCCGGGCGAATTGTCGGTCCAGAGAACTTCCCCTGTCTGCTTATCCATTGCCATGAAGCTGGGCGCCTCTGGGGCGGCAACAACACTGTGACCCTGGTCGACTCCGTTGGATGTGGAAATGAATAGTACGTCGCCCCAAATCGTCGGGGAACAAGTCGCCATGTTGTGCTGTCGTACTCCGAGTTCCTTCATCATGTCGAACTTCCAAACGATGTCCGCTTCGTTTGCAGCCTCCCATCCAACATCGGGCTTGTCGGAATGCTCTGCGCTGAACGGCCCATCGTTCTCTCCGTCTCGAAATCCCTCGGCATCCAGACAGACGACTTCGCCGCGATTCGTGACGAACCAAAGGAATTCACCTTCGACGACTGGAGCAGAGCAGATGCCGATATTGGGCATGTCATGCACTCGCCCAGTAGGGAGTTTCTCACTGGAGTGCTGCCATAGGAATTCGCCGTCGGACTCCCGCAAACAAAGTAGAACCCCGAGATCAACCGTAGTCGGATACCTCTTCAAATATCCCGCACCGTTGTTCGTGCCGACGTACAGCTTCCCGTTAGCGACCACGACGGTGCCGTACGACTCGGAGCCAAGTTTCGCACTCCATTTGATGTTGTTGCCGGTATGGATGTCCCAATCCGTTGGGATGTTCACTCCGTTCGGCGTGTTGTTACGAGCGGGAGTGCCGCCGAGCTGCGGCCAATCGCCCGGTCCAACGTGAGCGTTGAATGGGGACGGCGGTGGTTCCTGTGACGGATTCGGGGAGTTGGCTCCGAGACAGAGACCAATCAACACGACCGTTCCGATCAATGCGGGATTGATACTACGAATTTGATCTGTGTTCGTTCGGCTGTCCATTACTGTGGTCTCGCGATGCGTCAGGATTCCAGTTTACTGAGTCAAGAACACACCGGCTGGATTATTGTCGGGCATCGTGATGAAAACTACTTCCAGACACCCTTTTTCAACCAATCTGGGACAGTCGAATTAGAACCGTCAAAGATTGAAAACGGATTCCTGGCGGAACCGATTACAGCAATGTGCCATGAAGCACAACGAGTGCCACTGTGAAATAAATCACGAGCCCGGTGACATCCACAAGTGTCGCTACAAACGGTGCCGAACTGGTCGCCGGATCCAGTCCGCATCGCTTGATCAGGAATGGCAGCATGGAACCGCACAGTGTTCCCCACAGCACAATCCCGACGAGTGAAATGCCAACCGTCAAGCCGACAAGCGGCCAGTGCGGGCCATAAATTGTGCTGAAACAACTCCTTGCGGCGATTCGCAGGAATCCTATGCGCAGGCACACCGGCCCGGGCGCCGTTGGATCAAGTGGTCCGACAGTCCCGGCTGGTGTGCAGGGGACGCCGTTCCTGGTCGCAACAGGTGATTCCTGCGATGCAGGGTGCGGAACGTGAGAAGTGGCAGGTTGCAGGTCCGGCTTTGTCACGCCATGATGTCGTGTGCCACGTTGCCGTAGACGTCTGTCAGTCGAAAGTCGCGGCCGGAATAGCGGTACGTGAGTTGTTCGTGACTAATGCCCATCAGATGCAGGATGGTTGCATGCAGGTCATGGACGCTCATGCGATTTTCGACGGCCTTGACACCCAGATCATCGGTCGCTCCATAGACCATGCCGCCTCGAATTCCGCCACCGGCCAGCCATATGCTGAAGCCGGTTGCGTGGTGATTGCGGCCCTTGTCGCCCTGAGCCGTGGGAGTTCGTCCGAATTCACCACCCCACACAAGCAACGTCTCTTCGAACAGGCCGCGTGACTTCAGGTCGGCCATCAAAGCGGCAATCGGCTGATCACTTTTCAATGCGTCTCTGCGATGATCCATGATGTCTCCATGAGCATCCCACGGTTGCCCGCTGCCGTAATACACCTGCACCATGCGAACCCCTCGTTCGACAAGTCGTCGGGCGATGAGACATCCGTCCGCAAATTCGCCGGAACCGTAACCTTTACGAGTCGACTCGGATTCACGGCTGATATCGAATGCCTCCTGAGCTTCGGACTGCATGCGATATGCGATTTCCAGTGACTGAATTCTGGCTTCCAGCTGAGAATCCAGGGGCCGCTGCTCCAGATGCTTCTGATTCATCTGCTGCATCAGATCGAGCAGACGCCGCTGGCTCGGAGTTGTCAAGGCGGTGTTCTTCAAATGACCAATCACTTTGGCCGGATCGATTTTTCCGTTATCGACATGTGTTCCCTGAAAGATTCCTGGAAGAAAACTGTTCGACCACAACGCCGGGCCGACAACCGGCTTGCCGGGACACAACACCACAAAACCAGGAAGGTTCTGATTCTCAGTTCCCAGGCCATAGGTGAGCCATGATCCCAGTGACGGCCGAATGGGCTGCTGGCTGCCAGAGTTCATCATGAACAACCCTGGCTCGTGATTTGGCGTGCTCGTGTACATCGATCGAACGACGCAGATGTCATCGATGCATTCACCGACATGCGGATACAGTTCACTGACTTCAATCCCGCTTTCTCCCATCGCCCTGAATGCAAACGGTGATGGCATGTAATTGCCGCCCGGGCCCGGCTTGCCGGCCTGTGCCTTCAACTCCGGCTTTGGATCGAAGGTGTCAACATGTGACGGCCCTCCGTTCATGAAGAGAAAGATCACATGCTTTGCACGTGCCGGAAAATGCGATGGCTTTGAAGTCAGAGGACTCTCCGCCTCTTGCTCCGCGGCGCAAACGCCTGCGAGACCCACCATTCCGAATCCGGCCGCAGTACGAAGCAGCATTTCTCGACGAGATGAACATTGCGGAGTCAGCATAGAACGTTGATTCAGGGGATTGACATCCCCCGCTCGCCAATTCTTCACACTCAATCCACATAAGCAAACTCATTCGTCCCCAGCATCGCCAGACAGTACTGTTCAAGCGGCGACAGCGAATCGCCCGCTTCGACAGATGACTCGTGCAGGAATGCAGCCGAGACTTTGTAATCGGCATCGGTCGGCAGCCGACCGTAAACCAACTGAAACAAGCGATTAATGCGATCGGCCTCCGATTCTGTCTCGTGTGACAATCTTGCGGCAAGGGCCTTGGCCTGAACGATCATGAAATCGCTGTTCAGCACGAACAATTGCTGCAACGGTACGGTTGTCACTGAACGTTCTCCGGCGGTGATGTTCGGGTCGGGAAAATCGAACAGCCGCAGCAGATCATTCAGACGATGCCGACTGACATAGCCGTACAGCGTTCGTCGGCGATGGTTACCGTCCAGTTCCGACGACGCCCCACCGAGCTCACGATTCAATTGACCGGAAACGGCCAGTACCGCATCTCGCCACGGTTCGACCTCCAGACGTCGACGATTCATTTTCCACAGCAGACGGTTTTCGGGGTCCACGGTCTGGTTTGCTTCGTCTCCGGAACTGCTCTGGCGATAGGTGGCCGACAGCAGAATCTGACGGTGCAGTGCCTTCAGCGACCATCCGGATTCGATCAGACTTACGGCAAGAGAATCGAGCAACTCTGGATGACTCGGACGTTCTCCCAACTGTCCGAAGTTACTCAGTGTTCGAATCAGTCCGGCTCCAAAATGCCCGGCCCAGACTCTGTTCGCCATCACACGAGCCGTCAGTGGATTTTCCGGTGAAGCGATTGCGTCGGCAAGCTCACGTCGCCCACTTCCGGAAGGCTGAAACGGCTGACTTTCGCCCGACGTGAAGATCGCGGGAAACGCGCGGGGGGCGACATCACCTTTCTTCTTTGGATCACCGGCCAGATAGATCTTTACGTCGCGGGCTGTCCCTTCTGCCAACGCATGGGCCATCGGAATACTGATGGCCACAGCTTCCTTCCGGAGTTCCTCCCGACGAGTTTTCATCTGAGCCAGAAATGTTGCGGATTCGCCTTCCAGCAGGGGCTCAATCTGATCTGGAGCAAGCCCCAGAACGCCCCGATCATCAAACAGTTCCGACAGCAACGCCGCATCGGATTGCAGCAGTTGGCGTTCCGATTCGGAAATCGCGTCCAGCGGTTCAACGGTTTCTGAACCGGCAAGCTGCTCAGCCGACACGTCCCAGGTCAGCCGTGCGTTTGACAGCACAGCGTGGTCGCTGCTGATCGTGTTGTCCGTTTCAGAAATTTGAGCCCCGGTGGTGGCGATCGTGATTGATCGAGCATCAGGTGGAACCGAAACTTCGAATGCAACGAATCGGCCATCGGAAACAATGGCTGGCGGCATTGCGCCCGCGAAGGAATAGACGGCATCGTTTTCTTCAATCTCCGCTGGCCTGCCATCCAGATACGCTCCGATGATGGAGTCAAACTCGCTTGGCTTCGACTGTGGCTTCGAGACGACCACGGCGATGTGCACACTGGAACCGACGCCGAAAGAGTCGTCATTGATTCCGGCTCTGTCGACCCGAAACATCATCGGCTGCGACGCGGGCATTAATCCTGAGCGGCGAATTTCATCCAGATCAAATGTAATCAGTGCGTTGGCGTGCATGCCGATCCCCTGTTCAGTTTGGCCGATGGTGGCACTGCACCTTTTCCCAAGGGTTTGAATTCCACCTTCGCTCGACCATCCGTCGTTGGTGATGTCGCCATGTCGATGCGAGTCGCTGCCGATTGATCGAAAATCAAAACGGACACCGGCCGCGATTTCAGCCGTGCCACCCCAGCCATGCAGAACACGATCGACGCCAAGGCTGGCTGATGTTGCCGTGGATCGAAACGGGTCTGACGCCAGCGCCGATGTCAGCAATGCGCCCTTCTTGTCATCGAACAGGTTTCCAAGCGGAACAACACCAGGTTCCACGACCATGCGATCTTCCGCAGAGACGAAGGCAAAATTGTCGCCAAACTGTTTGCGAAGAGATTCACGCCGGGGCAACAGTGATTCTGCCTGGACTCGCAGTCGCTCGGCAATCTGATTCACCTGCGATGAAACGTCGTCGGCAGTGTTTGATACTTCACTGTGCGACTTACGAAATGCCCGCCATTCCGTCAGATAGCTGCGTTCGTTCCCATTCGCACCGGAACCGGCGTCGTCGGAAAGCCAGGCGACCCAGCGTTGAAGAAGATCGTGATTGAGTTTCTTATCGGCGGCGATTTTTTCCGTCACTTTTTTTCTGTCAGAATCCTTCGACTGAACTGCCGACCATGCGGCCAGCATATAGGCCGGAATGCTCGAAGTCAGCTTCAGTCTGGCGGCTGGTGCTTCAGTTGCCAAACGAGTATCGATCTCAAGCTGCTTCGCCTGCACGGATCGATCAGCCTGCTCTCGAGCGGCCACGGTTGCTGCGGGAACAGCCGGCATTTCACGGTACTCGGAACTCGCAAAGATTCCCGCCAGAGAATAGTAGTCGGCCGTGGAGATCGGATCGTATTTGTGATCATGGCATCGTGCACATGACACTGTCATTGCCTGAGTTCCGCGCATCAGCGTGTCGATGCGGTCATCCCATTCATCGGCCTGAGCATTTTCCTGTTCGCCGTTGTCCTGATAGTAAACCGGTCCCAACGCAAACAGCCCCAAGGCAGCGAGGTGGCGATGGGATTCAGGTACATCGATCTGATCACCGGCAATCTGAAGACGCAAAAACTGATCGTAGGGCATATCATCATTCAAAGCGCGGACTACCCAGTCGCGATACAGATAACCCTGCGGATACATTCTGGCCTGAAACGTGTGGGCCTGATCTTCGGCGAAGCGGGCAAGATCCAGCCAGTAGCGTCCCCAGCGTTCGCCATAATGCGGAGATGCCAGCAAGCCGTCGATGACTTTTTCATACGCATCGCTGCAAGTGTTGTTGACGAATGATTCAACGGCTTCGGGTTCCGGAGGCAGGCCGACCAGATCAAAGTACAGTCTTCGAATGAATGTCCTGCGATCTGCTTCGCTCGCTGGTTTCAGCCCCCGCTTCTCCAGTTCACTCAGCACAAAACGGTCGATGCCGTTTCGTGCCCACGCAGCATCAACTACGTCCGGCAAAGGAACTCGAACCGGAGGCTTGAAAGCCCAGAACTCAAGCCCCTTCCTGTAATCGATTCCAGTTGCTTTCTTTGTCGCCACTTCCGTCCTCGGATCCGGCACACCCATTTGAATCCAGCGTTCAAAGTCGGCGATCACGCTATCCGGCAGTTTGCCTTTCGGCGGCATCTCGAAGCTTTCATATCGCAGCGCCTGCAGCAGCGGACTTTCAGCAGGTTTCCCGACAATGACGGCGGGGCCGGAATCGCCGCCCGCAAGAGTGGTCTCGCGAAGATCCAGACGAAGCCCGCCTTTCGGAGTGGCTGCTTCTCCCGAGTGGCATTCATAGCAATGAGCCACGAGCACCGGACGAATCTTCGTTTCAAAGAATTGAGTCTGTTCGGCGTTCACGACATCATCAGCCGCAACTGGCGCAGTGATCGCGAAAGCATGAAATCCCGCAATCCAGATGGGCAGCGTGCAGCTTAACGAGGACAGCACGCTCCAGATCCACTTCGAGCCCTGGCGGGTAATGCCAAATCCGCTCGCGTTGTTCGCTTCCTGCGGGGCGCGTTCACCGGAAGCAGCGGAATCAGAGAAAGACTCAACAATGCATCTCATAGTTTTATGAGCCTGCAACAGGAGGGATTTGAGAAGGAGGGAGCAGGTGGGAGGAGGTTGAGTCTAACAGTGTCGATATCGGAATTGCGAACAGTTTTGTATAGGAATCGTGGTTCTCGCAGATTTTGCGGCTCCGGGCTCTTCCGAACTGAGGCACGATGCGGTCGATCTGCACACTGGGGCAGGGGCTTGTTCTGCAAGCGTTGAGAGTTGTTTATTCCTGAGAAGATTCCTGGCGACGCATCATTTTGACGCCGACGAATGGTGGCCGACTTCGCCGAAGTCGGCCCAACAGATTTCAGCGAAATCTGCCAACTCGTTTCGGATGCAGGCGAAGCCCCGCGACCAGGAACCGGCGTGCAAAAGTTCGCTTCAAGAACGCTCAGGACGCTCTGCTTTGCGTTTTTCGAGAACTCGGATCATTGTTCTCTCAAACTCGCTGATCTCCTCGGCCGACAATGGTGCCTTGCGAAGATGCTCAATCACGGCGAGCGATGCGCCCAGAATTGAGTCGAGCGTGCTTCCCGGGAGGATAACATGCTCGTGGTGCTGCTCACTCATCTCGTGACGGTTCTTCGCCAGCCGCTCGCCGCACGCCTGAGTCCACTGGCTGTCGTGCTGCCGTGCAAACTTTTGGCACCCTTCGTCGGCGGTTTCGAGAACCTGTTCGCGAAGCTCCCAGACCTGCTGTCGATAATCCGGGTGGACTTCCGGCACTGACCACGAAACCCAATCACCGTCCGGCGAAAACGCATGAATTGCATCGCCCAGCGTCAGAAAGTCGTGAGGATGGTCAGGGTCCTGAGGATCGCGTCCATAATCGAGGCTGGAACTGGTTGCACTGCCACTCACGGTCTTGTAGTTGAATCGCCAAGCTCGATGTTCGTTCCAGTGCCTGATGACTTCAACTTTGCCTCCATCAGTCGCTAACTGAAGAACACGCTCTGATTCGCGTTTCGCCATTGACAATTTCCTCCGGGTAATCTGTGACGAAGAAATTATAGTGTCAAAGTTGACACTGTCGAGTTCCTTCGTGAACCCAAAACTCCCGGACATATCGTCTCGACGAAGTCTGACGCCTTCCTGTCAAATGTGGATCCAGCAGCAAACGGAGGATTAAATCAGGCTTCGATCAGCCCTTCGCGAATGGCCCAGCGGCAGAGGTCAACGCGGTCAGTGGCTCCAATCACGCGCATGATGCGGTACTTGTGGCTTTCAACGGCTTTTTGTGAAATTGACAGGGCTTCAGCCACTTCAGAAACGCGGCGACCTTCGGCGATGTTCAGCAGGACATCCCATTGTCGATCGGTGAGCTTCTGCATTTGAGCACTTGCGGTGCATCGAAAATTGCCGTCCCTCAACAGTTGAATTCGGGCATTCAGGTGCTCAGAGAGTACCGCTGTTCCCGCCGCAATCTGGCTCAACTGTTCACTGATCTTTTTCACAGCATCTGCCCGTGACAACATGCCGGTCACCCGGTTGTTGGCGATCAGGTCAAGTTGGCGGTCGGTGAGCGCATCTGCAAAGACAGCGATTCTCGTTTCACCCAATCGAACGGCAAGCTCGGAGAAAACATCCCGCAACCCGGATACGATCAGGCGTTCACCAATCAGCACTACCTGTGGACGTTGACTACGAATTGTCAGCAGCAGTTCCGCAGAAGTCGATAAGGCAGTGACATTTCGAAAACCTCCATATGCCTTGAGGCACCAGGCCATTGATTCGGCGTTGACTCGATTATTGTCGGCGATCACAGCATCCGTTGTCTGGCTTTGCGGAAGTTCTGTCTGCGACATTCGACGTTCGAAGGGGGCTTGCATGATGAACTTGATCCTTCAGTGCTCTGCTTCGGGAATTCTGGTTAACACGACTCGCTGATCGTTGTTCTGCATCCCTGCAGAACGTCGTCCAGGAGAGAGGGTTGTAACTGGCATTCGAATGTTTTCAGAGAGGGATTGCCCACAGAGGGTATGTCCCCATGACCGTGAGTGTTTCTCTGCAAGATGAATGCTTTGTGTCGGGCCGGGATGTTGAACCTCCACACCATCGGCACGAGCCGGGATGGTTTACTTATACTCCACGCGGTCATGAGTGAGACAATTGGCGAGCGGTATGCGTCAGCTTGCCGGTACAAAAACGAGGTACAGGAGGGCTCACGCCGCTCCGCTCGCCGGACTCATTTCCGGCCGCGTGGAGTATAAGTCGATGTGGTTGAACGACAACCTTGCTATGACAACGGATCGCCCGCAGCACGGCTATTCATTCATGAAGTTCGGAGTCGGCAAGTCGTCATCGTCCGCTGCATCATCCTGATCATCGGCGTCCTCATCCGCTTCGTCTTCAAGCGTCAGCAGGTCGTCTGATTCCAGATCGTCCAGCGCCAATTCCATCGCGTCTGTATCTTCCGTGGGATCAAGCATCTGGTCGTCAGTGAGTTCCGTCAGTTCTGGCGGTTCGACCTCGTCGTAACGCGATTCGCTGCCCAAATCGTCGTTGGCTTCGTTGCGACCACGCAGGATTAAGCGAATGGGAACTTCCTGAAACGGGGTCACTTCACGCAGAAACCCAAGCAAATAACGTTTCCATGACTCGTCCAGCAGCGCGGGTTCGTTGCACTTGAGCACAATCGTGGGCGGCGCGCCGGCGACCTGGGACGCGAAGAAAATCTTCGGGCGACGGTTGGATCGGATGCACGGCGGATTCCTGTCGATCGCCTGCCGGACGGCCTTGTTCAGTCTTCCAGTCGTGATTCGGGCATTGGCCTGCTTGTACACCGACCTTGCCAGATTCAACAGCTTGCGAACGTTCTTTCCGTCTTTCGCTGTGATGATCGCGATCGGAACATGTCGCATGGAAACGAACGCAGTGGTCAGATATTTCGACCATTTGTCGGTCGTCATTTCCTGCTCCAGAGCGCAGTCCCACTTATTAATCACGAAGATGCAGGGTTTATAATGTTCGCTGATTTCTTCGACCAACTGCTTATCGACTTTTGAGATCGTCTCCGTCGCATCGAAAAACATGAGCACGAGATCTGCCCGACGAATGCTCCGCTGGGCGCGGACGAGCCCATAAAATTCGATGTCGTTCGCGAGGCTTTTTTTCTTGCGAACTCCGGGGGTATCGATCGCGACAAATGCTTTGCCATCGACTTCGAAACGAATATCGATGCTGTCTCGAGTCGTGCCAGCGATTTCGCTGACGATCACACGTTCACTTTGAGCCAGTTGATTGATAAACGTGCTCTTGCCTACATTTCGGCGGCCCACGACCGCAATTCGCATATCGGCGGGCTTAAGCAGCTGATCGCCTTCGGCAGTTTCTGTCGCTGCGGCTGCGGGAAGCAATTCGACAATCTTTTCCACAAGTTCATAACGATTCCGATTGGCTTTGACGCTGGTCGTGATGATGGGCGCGTCGCAGAGTTGGAGATATGACGCAGCCTCAAGATCCAGTTTGGTCGAATCGCATTTGTTGACGACCAGCAGCGTCGGTTTGCTCATGCGTCGCAGTCGGTCAGCGACTTGTTCGTCCAGCGGCGTGAGCCCGGCTTTGGCATCGACAACGAACAGCATCAGGTCGCATTCGTCAAGTCCGGTCTGGATCTGCCGCTCGATGTCTGCCGACAGATCGTCGCTGTCCACGATGCCGATACCGCCGGTATCAACGAGTTCGAAATAGCGATCATGCTTGTGCATGATCCATGTAACGCGGTCGCGGGTGACCCCGGCCGTCGGATCGACAACGGAAATCAGTCTCTCCGCCAGCCAGTTCAGCAGCGAGCTTTTTCCGACGTTGGGGCGACCGACGATCGCCACTTTCGGAATTCCCATGACGCTGTGCCTTCAGTTCTGACGAGATCGAATTATGAATTTTGACCGTGTTTGTTTCAGGACAAGGTATCGTGATGCCGTTGCCGGTTCATTCCATCGCCGGTCAATCCTTGCGATTTTCCGGAGAACGCGGCAGTTTCGGGCGTGTTTTCGCAGTTGACGTCGCTCAGTTGACTCCCATTCCGGTGTATGCCTCGCCGAAAACAACGCCGCACGGAGGTCACCATCAGTTGTCCGGGAAGGCATAACCACGTGGTTGCCGGAGAAATCTCAGTCGGCGGAGCGACTGAGCTACGAAAGAAAATGATGTGGCCCGGCATCATCCTGGCTGTAAACCGACTACACTGACCGGAGCCGTGGCAGTCTTGTGTCTCAATGCTTTTCAGATGAGCCAGTGAATGCGTCCTCCGATTCTTGATCGCGAAGAATATATCGAACAGGCATATTTCTTTCGGGTGTATCGCGAACGGCTGCAGGAAAACGTGCCGTCTCAGGAAATCCTGCAAACCATTCAGGAAGAAATCCTGGCGACCACGCGGTTGCCGATGGCGATCGATTTCCTGCGGACTGAGATCCTGCACAGCGGTCGCATCAGTGACGCCATGCATCGGTTGCCCCACTATTTTGCTCCGTTTCAGACGTTTGTCATGCAGCGTGCGGAAGACGATGAATCCCGGTTCGAACAGGTCGTTGCGTTAAAAATTCTGGAAAGTGAAGCCGCTTATCGTGCTCGTACCCCAACGCCCTCCGGCATGTTCGTGTACCAGTTTGAGTGCATCGCCCGAAACCGCCTCGGTTACACAGAAGGCCTGAGAGCGATGGCGCAGGACCCGCTGTACTCCGACGACTGGACGCGATGGATTATGCGTCTGAGCAACGAACTCGGCAGCAAGGAACTGTCTGAGACTGTTTATCTGGCATCTCAGCATTTCCATAATCGTCGCACGACACGCGGCACACAGAAGACGGTCGAGTCCGAAGTTGACGCCACTCCCGTTCCAAAAATGCTGTTCGGTGATCAGGAAGGCCGCATCGCCAAGGCGAACATCGGACGCGATCCGTTGTACTTCTTCGCCGCGTTGCAACGTCAATTGGACTATCCAGCGGTGCCTCGGCCTCAGCGTGCCGATGACACTCAGAAGCTGCCCGCATTTCTGGAAGCACGCTTCAACAAACTCGAGCAGCGTCTGAAAATCGTAGAAATGGAATCCAAAGGCGGTATCGATCTCAAACAGTTCTACAAGAAACCAGACGAACGCGACGTTGAGTAACTCTTCGTAACCACAGCAAGGGCTGATCCGTACTCAATATTCAATTCCGTTTTTTTGCGTTGCAAAATTTATAACGCGGCAA
>JAYSPO010000014.1:0-11369 GCA_043722015.1 Candidatus Kuenenia sp.
GCGTGCCTGAGCAGGAGGATCTTTCGCATCGCCAGCAATAAGAGCCAATTCGTCGTTCCGCTGGCTAAACGAGATTCGCCCCCAGCCAGCCCTGGTCAACTGCCTTTAACACTCAGCGAACGTCACGAGCTTCCGACGCGAACTGATTTAGCTCCATTTTTGGCAGCATGCGTATTCATTAGGAAAGCTCTTCATGTTTCGTCGACTGGTTTGCCTTGCGATTGTCATTGCTGCGCTGCGTTATCGCCACCTCGCCGCCGCGACCCACCCGCCTCTGCAAGAACTCGCTGACATGCGACTCACCCCGAAACCATCCTCGCTTCACCTACAGCAACTGGAGTGCCGACCAGTATTGAGAATATTCCCCTTTTTGCCTCTTTGTTTCCTTCGATGCGACGTCCGGATCAATGATCCTCCGGCAATTATCCGATCGTCGGCCCTCCTGCTCGGATCAGCGTGTCGAAATCGATCTCAATCACGACGGTCTTGAGTCCCTGGGCAGTCTGATACATGACCGTACCTCGCCAGTGGCAATGATGCGGACGGACTGGTGGAATGTTCCCGAGACTTGGCAGCCATCGAGATGGGTCAATCTCATCGACCGTCAATTCAATCGCGGCTTCCACGTTTGGCCCATCAGCAATGTGCGTCAGACGCAAAATGTCGTCTCTTGTCGGAGGATCCACGCAAAACACAAGCCCGTCCACAGGATCCAACACCGGCACCGTGATGGGCGACCAATACAGCCATGATCGCCCTTTCGTATCGAGAGCGGTTACGACTCCGTCCTGGTCAATGGACATCGAGACCGCATCCGTCCGGAGTGTGCGCCACGAATATCCGGCCTCCAACCGCTTCAATTCGTGGTGCGTGGTCAGAATGTAGACATTGCGCAGGCCATTCGGAGCCAGCAGGAACGACTGCACATCGACATCTACGAGGCTCCAATGCCCGCCGGCCGTCATCCGCCTCAATTCGTGTCCGCGATTGAGGACGTACAAAACACCGTCCAGATCCAGTTGGAACGATTGGATCCCGGACCCCAGGGTGGACCACCGGCCTGTGTCTTCCAACCGCTTGAGCTGTCCCGACTGGTGGAAGGCATAGATCGTGCCGTCAGCAGCCTGTTGCAGGGAGGACACTCCGGACTGAAACCTGACGAACTTGCGGCTGCGTTCATTGAGTTTCCTGAGTTCGTTCCGGTCGTTCAAATCGTAAACAGCACCGTCCGCCGTCACGGCAAACGACCGAATTCCCGTATCGAGTGTCGATACGATCCATCGAGTCGAATGCCGTGGCTGCTGCACCTGGAGCAATCGGCTGCTGGCATCAAGGGCATATATGGTGCCATTTTTGATCATCTTGAAAGATTGAACGCCGTGTGCGACCGTCGTCCACGCTTTGGCCCCCGGAACGAGCCGCTGCAACTCATGTTTCGTGTTCAGCACGAACAATGTGTTATCGGGAGCGACCTCAGCAGCCAGGACCCGCAGCAGGGGTTCCCAGTTCCCACCGAACGGCAATCTCCACAGCACCAGCGGAAACGGTGGCTGCCCAATGAGATGTTGACCATTGTACTCCCCGCCGAGCTTGTAGATGGTTCCGTCCGGCCCCGTCCACAAGGAGCGTATGTTGTCGCTCCGATTGGCGTCAGAAACCGTGGCGATCGTCGAGGCCATAATCGCGGCCGCGGCAGAACGATGATGACTCGCAGAGGGCCTCGAAACGGTTTCGCCTGGCACCTCTCGCACCAAGTGATCATTGTCGATGTAAATGACAGCCGTCAGGTCGCCATTCAACTCAGTCGAATAATAGACCGTACATTTGTAGTGGCAGTGATGCATCCGCGCCAGGCCAATGTTTGGGAAATAGGTGATTTCATTCAGCCTTTCGACCAAGGGTTCGACGACGACCCTCGGGTTGAGGATTGCGGCCCCGAGCAGTCCTGCGGCCTGCAAGACTTCACCTGCCGTTGGCGGAATCAAGCAGAAATGATCGGAATCATCGATAATGTCAACGGGATCAAGCAGCGGTGCTGTGAGCGATCGATACAGGGCAAAGTTGCCCGGACCGAAACCGTTGCTCAGATCGTAAACTGTCCCGTATTTGTCCATCGCAAAGGACTGCACCAACGTTCCTATGAGATCCCCGGCTGCGCCCGCCCGCGAAAGGAGCAGATCGCCGCGGTCGTTCAGCCAGACGCAGTCGCCATTCGGGGCGATCTTAAAGCTTTGCACCAGGTCATCCAGAACCGACCAGTTGCAACCGGGAAACTGCCGAAGCAGCACGCGGTTGGGATTGAGCGCATACCGAATCCCACCGGGTGCCGTGACGATCGTACTTTTCAGCGGAGGCGTGATCGCGGAAGGTTCCAGACCGGGATTCATGGCCGCGAATTGCGTCCCCGCGGTATCTGCAGTCGGAAGGAACGCCATCCGAGCGATGTCACTGACCGTCGAATTGGTCAACGACAGGATCCCGAGGTGATTGAACAACTGGGTTCCCCGTTGGCTCCGATTATTCACCACCGTGCTGTTTGTGACGCGGACGTTTCCCAGGTTATTAAACAGCGCTGCCCCTTGCTGAGCGACATTGTTTGTGAACCTCCCGGTGATTCCCATGCCTCCATTGTTGACGAAGATGGCTCCCCCGGTCGCAGTCGCGGAGTTGGACGAGAACACGTTTCCAGAACCCCGCTGAACTCGTTGTGTCAAGAATTGCAGCTCGGAGGTATCCAGATAGATCCCCCCGCCCTGCTGCGCGTGATTGCCGGAAAATGTACTGTTCGCCAGGGAGAAGAACGATAGAACGACATACAGTCCGCCGCCCCGATGTTGGGCGGAATTGCCCGTCAGTGTGCAGTTGTCGAGCTCGAGCCTGGATATGCCACCCGGCCCTCCAACCTGGACGATATTGCCACCGGTCACACCACCGCCGATGCCGGTAAAAATGCCTCCTCCGTCAATCGCGGTATTCCCGATCAGTGTTGAGTGATATAGGCGTATATCGCCACCCGCAATTGCACCGCCCTGATGAGCCGAGTTGTTGACAAGGCGGCAGTCCGTCATAACGACACCAGCGTTGTAAAGAGCAATCGCACCGCCCCGATCCACCGCCGTGTTGCCTTCCAAAATGCAGTTCAAGAACACCGTATAGCCACCCCACGTTTTGTTGCCGGCGCTGTAGGCGCCGCCATCATGGGCACGATTTCCAGACAGCGTGCAATTCGTAAGCGTCACGTCGACCTCCGAATCTTGAAGAAACCCTGAATTAAAGATGGCTCCCCCCTGGGACAGCGCCACGTTATTCGCGAGGACACAATTGTTGATCGTCACAGTTGCGAAAGGATCGACCGTAAGGACGCCGCCGTTCGTATCCGTCCTCCAATTGATCATCGTCAGTCCCTGGAGCGTCAGATTTCCTCCCGCCAGAACTCGGAACAACCGTAAATCGCCCTTCAGCCCGGTTCCTTTCAGTTTGACGACGTCGCGATCGGTGGCACCGATAATGGTCAGTGTACTGGTAATCGCAAAGGCGGAGTTGCCGGCCGTTACATCTCCGACTTGTCTCGGCGAGATGTTCACATCCCGACGTTGAGTCAACTGTGGATCAAACATGATCGTGTTGGCCCCGCCCGTGTTGTTCGAAGCGAGAATTGCCTCCCGAAGTGAGATCTTTCCATCGGAGCCGGGATGAGCATGCAGTGCTTTGATGGAGGTTGTATCGCCGTCATTGGACGTGTCGGAAGTCGTGGTGACTGTCACCACCGAAAGCAACTCCCGCTGCTCCAGTGATTCTGCGATCCACATCAACGCGGAATTCCTCTGCAGCCTGTTCCGCTGCCGCCGAAGCCCGTGTCCGTAACCACGCGCGTCGTTCGCCAGTTTCCTGAACAATCGCGACAACTCGGAAATTCGCCAAATGTTGGTCAGCCAGGCGATCCTCATTATTCCCATGATTAAACCTCTGCACCCACTTGCGACGGTGATTCCGTACTTGTGAGCGCATTCTGCCCGAAAGGCTACCGATCGACAGATACTACGCAATCACAAAAACAGATTCCTTAACGAAACTTGAATTGTCGTACCTGTGGACGTTCCAAAGGCACTTCTGTCTTCTGAAGGCACTGGCGACAGATGTTGGGCTCAAAAATCTGCCCCGAATCACTTATGTCCCAAAGTTTTTACAGAGAGCGAAAAGACGCACTTTCAATACGTTGGCTGTGAAAGGGAAATCGCACAGACAGCGTGGAACGTTAGCGCCATGCCGTCAGGATAGCCGCAGACTTTTTCTGATAAGCCCAGCTCTTGCCAACAACTCCGTTGTCAGTTGTCGCAGTGATTCGGTCGCAGCACCCATCGCCACGAACGCCCGACGTGTCAATGGCACAGATGAATACCATGTTGAATGGAATTCTTTGATGAAGTGACCCTTTAGGTCTTACCCATTTGCCATCCACGAGTTTTTGACCAATTCAGAAGTTTTCCGAAGTTCGTCCTCAGTCAAGACAAGTCGGGTGCCTTTAGGAGGGGGGTGTCACTTCATAAATCCGAACGGGCCGACAAATTCAGACGGCCCAACGATCGTACAGGAGTAGAAGTAATGGTGGGAATTTCTGTCGCGCCAAGAAATGCTGGACGACTGAGGAAGTTGAAGGTCGGCAGCGTGGTCCTCAGGACCATGGACAAAAAGATTGATCTGGCTGATTCATGGAAGCACCGGGATCAAACGACGACGGGGAACCCGGCACCGATCGCCGCCGCCAGCTCGAGACTGCCGGGCGACGGTCGGGTGCCATAGTCCCTGTTCAACAGCGCGTGAACGAACCACGGTCGATTTCCCCGCAACGACGTCCGCTCCAAAATCGGAGGACTTACGTCCTGCCGCTCGCCGGAGCGGCATCGCCACCGGCGAGCGGAGCGACGTGAGTCGCCCGATCCGTCCCCCAACGGCCCGTGCGAAATTCAACCGCCCGTCGAACTGCCAAACACCCTGTTCAACACCGCGTGAACGAACCACGGTTGATTTCCCCGCACACCACGTCCGCTCCAAAATCGGAGGACTTACGTCCTGCCGCTCGCCGTTGTCGGTGGAAAAACGTACCACGAGTAGGTAGTGTCCACGAATTCTTCTGGAGATCGCCATGGACAAACCTTCCTGCGACCGATACTGGCTCCTCACATGGACAATGTACGGAAATCGACTGGCTGGCGATGCGCGTGGATTCGTCAGCAATGTTCGCGTCGGACCAGGGCCGGAAGTGCGACACAACATTCCGGGTACGCCGTTCGATCGGAACATCCCACGCCTTGAAAAGCACGTTCGAGAACGTATGAAGGGATTTCCGGTACGGATTGAACTCGCACACGCAGAAGCGTTGCTGGATCAGTTTCAGGAGACCTCAGGAATCCGCAATTGGTTTTTGATGGCTGTCTCGATCATGTCCCAGCACATTCATCTTGTCGTCGGAGTCCCAGGCGATCCGGATCCAGATGACGTCTTGAACGACTTTAAGCGTTACGGAAGTCAGCGTCTGAACAAGTCGTGGGAAACTCCGAAGAGCGGTCGATGGTGGACACGTGGCGGATCAAAACGCAAACTTGCGGATGACACAGCAACACTTGCCGGCATCAGTTATACGATCGATCAGGAATTCCCACTCGTGATCTGGACCGCACCGATTCCGGAACTGAATCTCCCCGGCGGAAGAATCGTATAACCGCGGCGAGCGGGGTGCCGTAAGTCGCCCGATCCGACCGCCACGGCCCGTGCGAAATTCAACCGCCCGTTGCCCTGCCAAACACCCCGTTCAACGCCGCGTGAACGAACCACGGTCGATTTGTCTGCAACCATGTCCGCTCATGGATCGGAGGACTTACGTCCTGCCGCTCGCCGCGGCGACGTTTTGTTCGTCAGCAATCAAACGACAATACTGTCTCACGCAGTCTGGTCAATTGCATCAACAGCTTTTCCAGCTGGTCCAGGATCACCATGTTCGGTCCGTCGCTTTTTGCCTTGTCGGGATCTGGATGAGTTTCCAGGAACACGGCGTCACAGCCGACAGCGACGGCAGCTCGCGCCAGCGGCGGGACCATCTCGCGTTGACCGCCGGTCGTTGCGCCACCCAGAATCTGCACGCTGTGAGTCGCATCGTAGACAACCGGCACGCCAAAAGACTTCATAATTGGTACGCAACGAAAGTCATTTACCAGGCGGCCGTAGCCAAATGTAGAGCCGCGTTCGGACAGCATCACATTCTTTAATCCCCGGGCTCGGCATTTGTTGACGGCGTGAATCGTATCTTCCGGCGCAACGAACTGCGGTTTCTTGACGTTCACACAGATATTCCGTGCAACGGCAGCATCTGCCGCGGCCACGATCAGGTCTGTCTGACGCGCCAGGAATGCCGGAATCTGAAGTATGGAACAGACTTCCGCACACGGAGCTGCCTGGGCTGCTTCGTGAATGTCGGTCGTGGTCGGAAGTCCGGTTTTCTGGCGGACAAGGTCCAGCATTCGGAGACCTTCTTCCAGACCCGGTCCACGATAACTATCGACACTTGTTCGATTGGCTTTGTCGAAACTGGACTTGAATGCAATCTGCAGTTTCAAACGGTCACGCAGGTCCACCAGGCGATCGGCGACTTTCAGCACAAGGGCTTCCGATTCCATCACACATGGCCCAAGAATGAACAACAACGGCTGTCCATCGCCGACTTGATAGTCGCCAATCGTCACGAGATTTCCAGACACCGACACTCCCTTATCCCCAATACTCATTAGACATCGACTGCAACAGATCCAGAGTTGCACGCGGCGAATCATCGGGATTCACGAGTGCGGTGTGCGAAAGTCCTGCTTTCTGCTGGTTCCAGTTCGAATAGTAAATCCCGACCACTCGTTCCTTTGCAAGGCACATTCGTATTGTCTCTTCCAGCCATTGAACCTGAGTCGCCTCAAATTCCACCTTTTTTCCCGACGGTGCAGATGGTACGGTGAGCATGATATTGATCGGAACCTGCAGCAACGACCACTGATCGATCAGATGAGACAGACTCAGGCAGTCCCGCCACAACGTGGGCGACGGATAATCTCCGATGCGCAGATCCAGATTGACTTCTGCAAATCGAACACCGCAGCGACGAAGCGTGTCCACAAACTGGATGGGTGACAGACGATTCTTTGTCTGGCTGAGGTATTCACCCCACGGCTGAATCACGCGCAGGCTGATATGCGTATGTTCATCGACCTGCCGTGCGGCTTCGATCGCGCGCGCGACCAGATTCATGCGTTGCTCTTCATCCAATGAAGCCACACCGCCACGATTGGCACCAGTCACAACTTCCCAGTGGCGAACCCGACCGACATAGCGGCCTACGACGGTTTCCACAAAGTCCGCAGTGAAGCTTTGCAGGTTGACCATGTCACCGGTCCAGGCTTTTAGCCATTCCGGCAGGCAGTCATCCGACAAATCCAGCAACGGCCCGCCCAGCACAAATAATTTTTGTTCCTGAGCCCATGCGACAAGTTCATCCAGGTGTTCCCATTGATATTCGCCGTCGTCCTGTTCCAGACTCTTCCATGATGTGTCCAGTTGCACGGCGTTGAAAGCTCGACAGAACGCCTCTGAATCTGTCGGGATCTGATTCAGACTGCAACCCAGAAACACGGGCAACCGTGCAGCGCGACTGCGACGAAACCCGATGCGCTGTTCCACATAATGCTGGCAGAGCAGATCCGTCGCGCGGGACGAAGTGTCAATCGACAGGATTGCCGCGGCGACTGCTGTCTCCGGAGATTCCGATCGCAACACGGCTGTTCGAAATGATCGATGCGCGTCCTGAATCATGGTGGCCAATTGACGCGACGACTGCAATCCGGCACCGGACCATGAATTGAATTGATTCCGCAGTCGTGACAACTGACCACGCGCCAGTTCCAGTTCCAGGGAATACGGTGCCGACTGTTCGCGGAGACTGGTTGTGTGTACGACCTGACGACCACCGTCGAAACGTGGCCAGAGCAACCGCATTTGTCCGCTTTCTGACAAGTGACGTTCGCAATACAGTATGCCGTTTGCCAGGTGCGTGCGAGCAGGAATGACGCGACCGTCGTACATCAGAAAGTCGATCAACGACAGTTCTGACGCACCTGACAGCAGGTCCGGGCGTTCGACGCGAAACTGAATGACCCCCATGAATTTCCCCGGCAGCGCACGTCCGTCGCACGTTGATAGCAGTTGCCGCTGTGGTTGCCGTCACTGCTGTGACGAATCCCAAAGCCATATTCCTTTCGTGAGCACCGCAGTCTAAGCAGAGTCGGGTGGATTGTTCAAATGCTCAGGGCACTGTAGACTCTGGACGGGGCACAAAGTTTGTAAATTCTCTTATCCGTTGGTGTTGCATGTCGGCTGTGATGCTGCAAAGTTCGTTGCCAGAAATTCCTGTTCGCCACGGAAAAGTTCGGGATGTTTATGATTTCGGAGATCGGCTGCTCTTTGTTGCCTCTGACCGAATCAGTGCATTTGACTATATTCTTCCCAACGGCATCCCCAGGAAAGGCGAAGTCCTCACACGACTCAGCCAGTTCTGGTTCAGCCGTCTTACGGTGCGTCATCATTTGATCACAAGTGACGTGGCTTCGCTTCCGCTTCCCGCGGGCACCGATGTGCAATCGCTGGCGGGGCGCAGCATGGTCGTCATGAAGACCGCTGTCGTTCCCGTTGAATGTGTCGTCCGTGGGTATCTTGCCGGATCGGGCTGGAAAGAATACCGCCAGTCCGGCACTGTGTGCGGAATTCCGTTGCCAACCGGATTGAAGGAAAGCAGCCGCCTGCCGGAACCCATCTTCACGCCAGCCAGTAAGGCCGAATCCGGCCATGATGAGAACATCAGTTTTGAACAGATGTGCGACGTCGTTGGTCCAGAGCTCGCCGGTCGACTGCGAGACATCAGTCTGCAGGTGTATTCCGAAGGATGTGCGCATGCGAGTACCAAAGGGATCATCGTTGCCGACACGAAATTTGAATTCGGGCTCAAGGATGGCGACATCATCCTGATTGACGAAGTCCTGACGCCTGACAGTTCACGCTTCTGGCCGGCGGATCAGTACGAGGCCGGTCGAGGCCAGGCATCGTACGACAAGCAGTTTGTCCGCGACTGGCTGGAACAATCCGGTTGGGACAAGAACAGTCCTCCGCCCGTATTGCCGGACGATGTCGTCCAACGCACTGCATCGCGCTATATTGAAGCCTATGAACGCCTCACCGGTTTGCCGTTTTGAGCGCTACCGCAGCATGGATGCCACAACAGCTCCTGTGAGCAGCAACGCGCCGGCGGCTCGGCGCAGCATTACGGCTCGGCTGGCAAAACGTTCTCCGCCCTCGAAAGATCCGGCCAGCAACCACGCAAACAGGATCGCCCACAGACCGCGCAACGCGTACACGATGTTGACGCGCGTGGCATCGCCGAACTGCGACAGTATGACAAAAGCGCGTCGGGCAGCGTCAGCACACCGACACTTCAACATCAAGTTCCGCACATGACACTCTTTGACCGCGAACAGTTATACCATCGACTGACTCTGGAGGGGCATGGTGAATGGGCCGACGCGCTTCGCTCAGGAACGCACAATGCGCTGACAATGGACCGGCACGGAAATCTGCAAAACTGGATCGACGTCTGGAATCAGCTGCCAGATGCCAGGCACGTGAGACTTCTGGCGGATCGCGATGCCGTGACGATCGAAGGCGAGTTGACGATCGGTGGTCAATCAACACTGCGGCAGCAGTTGATGGCCTTTCACCCATGGCGAAAAGGGCCGTTCGAATTTTTTGGCGTGCCGATCGATACGGAATGGCGTTCGTGCCTCAAATGGGACCGCCTGGCACCGCATGTCGAATTCCGGGAACGCAGAGTCCTGGATGTCGGTTGCGGCAACGGATACTACGGCTGGCGAATGATCCAGGCCGGTGCCAGTCTGGTACTTGGCTTTGATCCCTTTCTGCTCTTCCTGATGCAGTTTGAAGTTGTGCGTCGGTATGCGGACCCTGCCGTCGCTCATTATGTGCTGCCGTTGACGGATGAGGCCATTTTCGAGCGACTCAATGCCTTCGATGTAACCCTGTCGATGGGCGTGCTCTACCACCGCACCAGCCCGATTGATCATCTGCAGTCTCTGTGGCATTCGCTGCGACCGGGCGGCACCCTGGTTTTAGAGACTTTGATCATCGAATCCGAAGTGCCCACATGTCTGGTTCCGGAAGATCGCTACGCCAAAATGCGGAACGTCTGGTTCATCCCGTCGATTCCGATGTTGAAGCTGTGGCTGCAGCGAACCGGATTCCGTGATGTGCAGGTCATTGATGTCTCTGCGACCACGATGCAGGAACAAAGACGAACCGCGTGGATGACCTTCGAATCTCTCGGCGATTTTCTCGATCCTGCGGATCCGAATCGCACGATCGAAGGCCACCCCGCACCGGTGCGCGTCATGCTCCTGGCCCGCAAGGCATAGTCGTGGTCTCCTGGATCTGAAGCACATGAGTGCATCTGCGTGCTGTAAAACATTTTTCACCACAGAGGTCCCAGAGGAGCACTGAGGAATGGGGTCAGGAACCAATGGCCAAACGGCCCAGAGGGTGCTCCGCACTATTCGTTCCTGCCCCCTTTTAGAGCTTTCGGGATCCTATCGCGTCGGATCAACGATCACTTTCATTGCGCCCGGTTCACCAGCGTAGAGTCGCTGGAACCAGGCAGGACCGTCGTCCAGTGATATCGTGGCGGTGATCAATGGATCAACACGAATCGCGCGACGTTCGAGCAATTCGATGCACGCGGGGTATTCACCGCGCGACGCACAACTGCCATGGATGGTGAGTTCTTTTGTTACGATCACCTGTAACGGCATTTCAACCTTCGGTGCCAGATTACCGACCAGCGTGACACTGCCGCCTTTGCGGGCGCAGGCGATCGCCGTGTTCACGGTTGATGCGACACCAACCACTTCGAGGACGACGTCGGCTCCACGACCGCCGGTGAGCTTTCTGACTTCCTCCGGTACATCGACAGCATCGCCTTTGAGTCCGATATCTGCGCCAAGCTCTTTGGCTTTCGCGAGGCGATTTTCTTCCAGATCGACGGCGATGATCCTGCCGCAGCCCGCAAGCCGCATTGCCTGAATCACCAGCAGCCCGATCATGCCACTCCCGACGACAACCGCCGTGTCACCCAGTGAAACAGGTGTGCGGTTGGCAGCGTGGACGGCAATCGACACCGCTTCGATCATGGCCGCATGTTCAAATGGCAGTCCTTCCGGAAGTCGGTAGCAAATATGCTGCGGCACCGAAACGTATTCCGCAAAAGCACCATG
>JAYSPO010000015.1:0-1834 GCA_043722015.1 Candidatus Kuenenia sp.
CCCCGAAAAACCGTCTCAAAAAAACTGCCACCGACAACCACTCAGATTCACCAAACTCTACACAATACGCATTCGCCGTGCAACCGATGGCTGGCCCTAAAATTTGCTAAAATTTGCTAAAATTTGCGCGATCGGCTCCAGCACTGTGCCCCGGTCTGCCGCATGACAACGCACAAACAAGCCGACCTGCTCGTCAGTAACCATAAATCAGCGTCACCGGATTCCGCAACCGAGCCTGATGCATCGCCGCGAGCGACTTCTCCACGTACCTCGGACCACGAGTGTTATTGGCCGGAACTGTGATCAGGAAAAGCACATGAGCAGCATACCATCACAGCTGACTTCACTCTTCGAGCAACGTTGCTCTGAGTTCAAGCTGGTAGTCGGAATTCATGTTCAGCGCGGCGACCGTTGCGCGGCCGATGGATGTTGTGCCAACAATGTATGCACCAACAAGCTGAAAGTGATCGGCCCAGACATCGCGTCGAGGGTCGAACAGCGCGATGATGCCAGACGATTGTGGATCTCGTCCCGCGATGTTGCTTGATTTTGAAAGATTGCAGTCAATGCACGCCAGAGCAAGATTCTCGATGTCGTCTGTGCCGCCATGTTTTCGAGGATTGACGTGTTCAATTTGCAGCGTCGCAAGTGGCGAATGGTCCTGATGCAGTCGGCAATACTCGCAGCGGTTTCCAGCTCGTTCCCGAACCAGCCGTCGTGTGGCCGCGTCGATCATGAAACGGAATTGCTCAACAGCTTGCGGGCTTTCGCCTGAAAGATCGCGACAAACTTGTTCGCGTGGACGTAACCTTCATACTCGGCTTGTTCGTCTGCCGTGAGTTCGCCCTCGTTGGCACGTTCAGCAAGCTGGTCGATTCTCTGCCGCAAGTCGGCATCGCCACGGAAATCCACGATCTCCCGCGCCTGATCCACAGTAATGAACTGCAGAATTGGATCGGTTCCGCGATTGAAAGCTGTGCTGTCGATGGCTGTTGTCATGGTTGAATAATACCATAGTTTCGATGGGAAGGAAGAGTTGTTTTGCTCAGGACGTGCGTGAAAACGCGGTGATTCCAACGCAATCCGAATGATAGATGACAGCGATCAGTTCAAATTGAGCAACCGGAACTGGATCCCACGGTCTTTTTCAAGTGCTAGATGCAGTCGGTCGGCCTCTTCAACTGACAACTGACCGTCTTCCAACGTCCACTGCTCAAAGAGTTTGTGAAGTGCCTTGAGTCGCTCGATCCGCGACGGATCGGGCGACGGCTGTATTTCAGTTGGATTCATGCGGTTGGTTCTATCAAAGAGTTGACTCTGTTGAAGATCAAAATCACCGACATCGGCCGACCCAGAGTTCGAAAAACCGCCCCGTTCGACGTGCGTGGATCTCCCGAGGCGGGCTGCATCGCTTCATGTCCGAAGACTCTGTTCCTCGTTCCGTAGGGGCGGATGGAGGGGCAAGGCGTGATACCAGAGCCGAGCACTGCGGGCGAACGAATCAGCGATTCCAGACTATCAGAGACTATGTGTCGGCGCGACCGGACGAGTCAGCCGAATCGGTTCTCGAACAAAACGCGATGACGGCTGCGAATTCACGAGTGCCTGCCAGTGACCGTGATGATCGTTCAGAATCGGCTGCGTCACTGTGTGCGACTCACTCAGATAAACGTCCTGCGTCGTCGCGTATACCAGTCGCCGATCAGGATTGACTGCCAGCTCCCGCGCGAGCCAAAGGATAAGCACTCGTGCATAAGTTGTTTCGTTTAACGGCGAGCCGCAGGCGTAGGCGGAAGCAAGCGGGAATCGCCTGCGCCTGCGGCTCGCCGTTAAA
>JAYSPO010000016.1:0-1143 GCA_043722015.1 Candidatus Kuenenia sp.
CTGCTGCCGAGCTGTGTGATTTCCACCTTCGTCACGATGCGTCTGGCGTGCGGCCACGACTTTGCCTGATAGTCTTCAAAGACATGAAAACGCTGCAGCGGACGGCAGCAATTCATCCACCAGAACAGCTTGGTGTTTTCCACGAGTTCCAGCTCGGAAACCCTGCGTTTTAACACTTCATTCGTGCCGTAGCCAAAAGCGTAAAAAATGCCTTCGGCCTCGCAGAAATCGTACATTTCCGGACTCGCGACGCCCGCGTCACCACGCACAAAAATCATGATGTCGGGCCAGTGCTGACGCATGCGTTCGACGATCCGGCGAACCATCTCCACTGCGCCAAGTCCCGCGTGAGCCGTTCCATGACGAAGCCATGCACCCAGCGGCATGCCGGTTTCTCCTTCGAACAGCATCATCGGAAGATACTGGTGCTGATCATAGAACCCATTGAACATGGTGAGCTGTTGCTGGCCGTGAGTCGGATCAGCCGTCGGATCAAGATCGATAATGATGTGCGCGGGCCGCTTCTTTCGAGTTCTCACAAACACGTCGGTCAGAAAATCATTCAACGCATTGATGCGTTCGACCTGATTGCGTCGCACTTCGAAAATGACGTCACGCTCTTCAATGGGTTTCTCGGCTTCACGTCGTGTGAACGCATGCAGAAATCGATTGAGGGTGGATCCGCTGGCGAGCGGTTCATCTTCACAACGCGGATCTTTGCCGACGATGGATTTGAAGAGCGGATCGTTCCGCAGCAACTGAGCATCGTTGCCATCCGGATAGCCGGCCAGAATCTGATAGACCTGTTGTGTGAGGATGTCTTCGACGGAATGAGTGAGTGCTTTTTCGGATCTCGGATCGGGCATCCGACGAGCCGCTTCGGCGAGAATGCCGAGTTTGAGATCAAGTTCGCGAATCGGGAGCAACCCGGCATCGCAGACGACTTGCCCGCCATCAAAAGTCATCGTGACCTGCTGCCGACCGACTTCAAAAAGCTCCAGCTGCTCCGTACACTGTGTCTCAGACATTCAAACGCCTCCCGTGCGAGTTAAGTGATGATGTTACAACCACTTATACGCACGCGGAGGCCTTTCCGTTGGGGGCGTGGTGCGCAATGCAGGCTAGCTAAAGGCGAAGCCGAAG
>JAYSPO010000017.1:0-1512 GCA_043722015.1 Candidatus Kuenenia sp.
AGTGTCTGAGTCGTTGGTCGCCCGAGCACTCCGGCATCCGATTGCTGGGTGCCAGGATCGCTCGTTGTTACCAGGGGTGGAATACTGGAAGTAGTGGTCTTCCAGATCAGCGCTTCAGCCCCAAACCACCAGGGAGCTGCATTTCCGCACGGACAAAACTGCTCAACACAACACGCACCTGGGTCACAACATCCGCCCGGGGCGCCACCATAACCGCCTGGTGCGCAACTGTTGCATGGGCCGCAACCTGATTGAACTCCAAACGGTGCGGCATAGTCGCAGGAACCTGGCATCGTGCCACAATCAGAATATCCGTACGGTTCAACACCGTATTGCCCCGGATATGGCATTTGCACGCTCGGATCTCCGCCGAACATCGGTGTCGCTGTATCGCAGCCGCACTGACTCACGAAGACATCGGATCCGGAAGTCTCGTATCCGGCACCGTACCATTCCGGCTCGCCGAATGATTCCTGACTGGGCGCACAGGAGCCACACATCGGTCCCTGTTCGATTTCGATGCCGATCTGCTGACCGTAGGCCGCCATCTGAGCGGTCGCCGTCAAAGACCAGTCAAGATGGATCACAAGTACCACCAGCCAGTATGAACAATGCAAGACCTTCGGCACTGCAAAATTTCCTTTATGAACCGAGGCAAATCAACGCTGCGGTCGTTATGACAAAACAGACGCAATCACACTGCTCATCCGGCGCTCGGTGGCGGCGGAAAAACAGAATCGTTTCAGGAAAGGTGTGGTAACCCCTGTCCGGCAGAATCGTCAACGTCCAACGCTGAAGATAATGGGGCAATGGCAGGATTCGCCGATGGATCCAACTTCAATTCCCGACAACCCAGAAATCGTCCGGCAGGATGCTGCCACTTCGCACATCTCAGGCAGCTTCTGCCTCAGATTGGCACCGCACAGGCGGAAGGAATGGATGACGACAGCAGCGATCCCGAGGCTCGCATCATTCCTTTGGCTGGCGATACAAGCCGTGCTCGATCACAAACACTTCCACAGCGCGGGGCATCAAAAAACGCAGACTGCGGCCTTCGCGAACACGCTCTCGGATTTCTGATCCGGAAATATCTGTTCCCGGCATCTGGAGCGTCAGGACGTGATCGGCGATCTCGGGGCCGACCCATTTTGCAACCTGCTCGGCGTGCAGTTTCGGTAACCCCGGTCGATTGCAGGCAACCAATGTTGCGAGCTCCAGGATGCGGTCCGGCTCGCGCCATGAGAGAAAATCCCGCAATGAATCCGCTCCGGCCAGAAAGTACAATTCAGCACCGGGAAACTCGGCCGCAAATTCCGCCAGCGTATCGACTGTATACGAGGGGCCCTTGCGTTTGAGTTCCCGGCGATCAACGACAAACTCCCGGTATCCTGAGACCGCAAGACTCAACATGTCAGCCCGCACATGGCCATCAGAGATCTGGTCGTGCAGCTTATGAGGCGGTGTCGCGGCGGGCACAAATCGGACCTCGTCGAGTTTCAATTGTTCGCGACA
>JAYSPO010000018.1:0-4176 GCA_043722015.1 Candidatus Kuenenia sp.
CTGACTCTACTGGATTCTATGTGCTGACTGTTTGAACCACGAATGAACACGAATCAACCCAGCGCGGGCTTCGCCCGCAACCCATGGTTGAAGACGAAACTCAGGAAGATTTGCGACGGGAAAATAAAAAGCAGAAAAATTTCCTGACCCTACCGGATTCTATGTGCGTGATTTATGGGAACGTCATTCGTTTAACGGCGAGCCGTAGGCGTACGGCGGCAGAGAATTTCGCCTACGCCTACGGCTCGCCGTTAAACGATCATTCTCCCACACTCGATTTTTCCTCCAAAACCACTCGGGAGCTGCACATAGAATCCGCTAGAGTCAGGCAATTTCTGATGAACGCATCTTGTCAACCGTTGTCTACTTTGCATCGCCGCTGTTGTCAGTCCTCAACTTCGCAACAGCCGCGAGAGTTTCATCCGGATTCTTCAATGCTTTGGATTTACAGCCGCCGCAGCACAGAAACACCGGTTCACCTTTGATCTCCAGTTTCAACGGTGTCCCCATCGATCCCAGCGGACTACTGGTGCTGACGGCGCAGAATTTCTGTGCCTCGGCTGCCTTTCGATCGGCGGGGCTCAAAGCTGCCATGGCTTCGGCAATATCAGCATCGCCGTGATCATCCTGTTGTGCACTTCTGATCTCCGTCTGACAGAGGTAAAATTGCGTGTTGCGTCTGTGGATCTGATTTCAGAGCCAAAAGCCGCCTTCGGAAAAACGCATTTTACTGTTTTCCAGGCAGTTGTCGATGATCTCGGTGCGGCCCGAAACGGAAGTCGATCGACTGTGCGTTGATATGTATTATGACCTCTGATAATGCCACGCCACAGTACGCGGCGGCGTTTTTTTTACAACCGCCCGCTGCAAAGCTAAGCTGCGGAATTCTTGCGTCCGCCACCGTCAATGCGACGTTTTAGAAGCGAAAACGTTCGGGGCAAAAAAATGCATGGGCAAAAAAATAGCAGCCATTTTTTTGCCCAACATTTTTTGCCCATAATGTTGAGGCCAGACGATACATCTTAGCCCGGCGGCGAATCGTTGTAAAAAAAACGGCGGCTAGCGCCTTGCTGCTCACAAGAACAGCGGTAACCCAAAGATTTAACGTTGACAGAGTACTTGCGGCTTGTTCTGCGAATCGACACTCGGCAGAATGACGCGTCGTAGGTATTCTTAAATTTGTAACTGGAGAAATAACAATGCAACGCTTTGATGTGTGGTCAGCGAGAAGTATTCGATTGACCCTGACTCTGACCTTTCTGGCAGCGTGCGGCTGCGATCAGGTGGGGTCTGTTGTGGACGACGTAAAATCCTCCGTCACGGAAACAGCTCAGCCGTCAACAACTCCCTCGTCGCAGCCTGCCTCCGCCATGTCGGCAGCACAGCCTCAGGCGGCGCTGCCGCCAACCCCGGAAGAGTTGCTGGCGGAGTTCAGAAGTCTGCCCCCTCAACAGATCACGGACGTTGCACTGGGTCGAGTCGTTTCGCGGCCAGAAGCGGCGTCAGCCATCACCGAGCTGCAACTCTTCAATGAACAGATTACACGCCAGGGACTGGGACACCTTGCCGCAATGGAGAATCTGGCGTCTCTCGAGCTCAGAAGTTCGACGCTGCTCCCGGAGGACCTTTCCGTTCTGGGCCAGCTGACTTCTCTGAAGGTGCTTGGAATCGGATCGACAAGAACAAACGATGTCGTCGTGGGAAATCTGGCCACGCTGTCCAATCTGGAATCTCTCGACCTGTCAAACACGGCCATCAGCCCGGCAGCCGGGGCATCATTGAGCCGGCTTACGAATCTCCACGTGCTGAACCTGGCATCAACGCCGGCAGACGATTCAACGATCGCCGCGATCTCTTCACTCCCGATCAGGGATCTGATGTTGTCGCGAACACGAATTTCCGATGCATCAATAGCCACGATCAGGCAGTTTCGATCTCTGGAATCACTGCAGGTGCCATTCTGTTCGGTCACCGGAGCGGGGTTTGAGGGATACGGCGGTTCCGGACTGAAGGTCCTGAATGTTGGTGAAACTGCTTTTGGAATTGAAGGTTTCATCAACATCAAAGGGATGAAATCCCTGGAAAATCTGAACGTGTATCAATGCGGTCTCGTCGAACACGTCAAAGCAAATGTCTTCAGGACATTGCCAAACCTCAAGGTCCTGAATGCAGGCAACAACGCCATCACCAACGCAGGCATGGACGTGTTTTTTAAGGGCCATAAGTCGCTTGAAGAACTGCACCTTGCTGGCAATAAGGGCATTTCTGACCAGGGCCTCGCAGCTCTGATCGCCGTGAAGACGCTGAGAGTCCTTGACGTTCACGATACCGGTTGCTCGGCCAATGGAGCAACTGCGCTCAAGGCAAAACTGCCGGATTGCAAAATCATCACGTCCGGGGGAACCTTTTGAAATTCCCGGTCTGGCGGCAGCAGCGGTCAAGCTATACCTCGCGCGGGTTGCAATGAGCTGTAGCCGGATTCGTCAGAATTCGGAGTCGGCCCATGATTCAACCCGAAGTCTCACGACTTCGGCTACAGGAAAATGCCTCACTCAGACCCGCGCGGAGTATACTACTGCAGTTTCTGGCTCTGCCCTGTTTTCGCCGCCTGATAAATGGCCAGGATAATTTCCACGCTCCGGCGACCTTCTGCTCCGTCCACTTTTGCTCTGCGACCAGTCTGAATGGATTCCACAAAATCCTGCAGTTGCAACTGATGGCCGACGAACGAAATCGCCTTCGGATCGGATGCGCCACCTGAAGACGCTGAACTGGCCCCCAGCCTTGACCGGATCTCGGCGTCTTCGGGTTTTTCGTCCGCGAATTCCCAGCGCAGAACCGAATCCTGTTCGATGATCACGGTACCACGGCTGCCGTGGATTTCAGTCTTCTTCAACAGTCCCGGCCATGCGGCCGTGGTCGCTTCCATCACACCGATCGCTCCATTGGCAAACTTCAGACACGCGACGCCGACGTCTTCGACTTCAATCCGTTCATGCGCCAGCGTGCTGGTGAAGCCCGCAATCTCTGCGACATCTCCCATGAGCCAGCACAACAGATCAACATTATGAATGGCCTGATTCATGAACGCCCCGCCGCCATCCAAAGCCCACGTTCCGCGCCAGCCTCCACCGTCGTAGTATTCCTGAGTCCGCCACCACTTCACGTAAGTGTCGCCCAGCGTCAGGCGACCGAATCGTCCGGCATCGATCGCTTCCTTCAATGCGATGTTGGCTGGACTGAACCTTGACGGAAAAATCGTACACAGCTTCACGCCGGACTGTTCGCAGGCGTTGATAATGGCGTCGCAGCGCTGAAGGCTTATCTCGAGCGGCTTCTCGACAACTACGTGCCGCCCGGCCTTTGCTGCGGCAATCGCCGGATCCCGATGCGCGCCGCTGGGCGTGCAGATTGTGACAATACCGACTTCCGGATCGGCCAGCAGTTCATCCAGTGTTGAATATGCCTTGCAGCCATACTCCACCGCGAACGCTTTCGCCTTATCCGCGTTCTGATTAAAGCACCCCGCGACACGTCCGCCTGGCATCGCCTGAACGGCCTTCGCGTGGAAGTGCGCAATCATCCCCGTGCCCACAATTCCGAATCCCGTATTCATCAATCTTGCTCCCCTGTGATCACAGTCCACAACAATTACCGGCGGCTAGTGCTCTGTCATCCGTGTACTGATGTGTGCCACTGGCTCTGCCAGTGCTTCCTGCAAATGGGGAGCAATGGCAAAGCCAGTGGCACACAATGCATCAATGAATTTGTGACAGCGCAATTGAGCAGTATTGATTTCATGAATTCCAGTAGGGTGTGTGCAGCGACAGCGAAACACACCCGTTTGCACGGTTTCCCAATTGGTGCGTTCCGCTCCGCTTCACACACCCTACTTGCGAGCTGCAATCGTCGCCAGTGATGACTGCACGAGGCGACGGGACTGCATCGTGCGCTGGATGGCGTTGCGAAAAGGACCAGGATCGCAGACGCCCGCCATGCGGAGGATCGTCTGGCCATTGGCGGCTTTCAGGCAGATGTCGGACGCGCGGAAAAATGCCTGCCCCGGACGTTCATCCAGCTCCACATCCGCGATGTCATTCAGATCGACGACGGCGGTTCGCTGAGTCCCCAACGACGACCAAACCTGCACACTGCGGTTCGTCAGAATGTAGCGTG
>JAYSPO010000019.1:0-2840 GCA_043722015.1 Candidatus Kuenenia sp.
GTTCCGCGACCACCAACGCAGACAAACAGACTTCCATCCGGAGCCACTTCGATGTCTGTGGGAGCGAATCCGAATTGATCACGGCCTTCGGCGAACACGAAGCCATCTTTTTTCCATCCAGCACCCTCCTGAATCAGCGGCACGGTCAGAATGCGTCCCAGAGTCCAGTCCAGCATGAACAACGCACCGTGATACGTTTGCGGAAACTGATGATGTTGATAGCAGGTGACTCCTGTGGGCGACCCACGTCCGAATGTTGCCAGTACCGGAGGCATGTCCGGATAACTGCCAGGCCGTTTGAGTCCGACCGTCACGTAGCCTGCGTTCGAAAGCGGCAGGACGTGAAACACCTGAGTCGGCAGATACCAGGGCAATGAGATATCTCGTTCGTCATCGCTGTCGTACGTGAAGAAGTCGCCCGTCCCGTTGAACGTGAAATCATAAGCATTGCGAAATCCGTCGCTCACAATTTCGCCGCCGGAGAGATCCGGCTTCAGACGCAGCAACGTTCCCGACACCGGTGTTTTGATCGGCGACGTGGGAACGGTTGCATACGATGCTGTGACACCGGCAAAGTTTCCGGCCATCACATACCACCAGCCATCCGGACCTTTCTGAATCGAATGCACATGATGTTCGCCGCCGGCGGAGATCTTCAGGAAAACCTGCGGCGGTCCATCGGCAACGTCGTCCTGATTGCTGTCGCGAAAGATCTGCAGTCCCTGATCGCCGGAGCACAGCAAACTCGAGCCCAGGAAAAACATGCCCTGCGACCCAGTATCCGGTTTGTCGGCGAACTGTTTAAAAGTGTCGGCGCGGCCGTCGTTGTTGCTATCGACGAGGATTCTGATATAGCCAGGCCCGGAAACCACAACGCGGCCTTTGGAATCGATCGTCATGGAATGTACATCGTGAGCCAGATCATCATCGGCATACAGTTCGACATGAAAACCATCCGGCACTTTGATGCCATCGACGACGGTTGCAGAATCCGGAGCGGTGTCAGAAACCGGCGGCACCGCTTGTTCATCGGCCTGCAGAGTCCCTGAGAAGATCCCCAATGTCGCTGCCAGACCGACACCGATCAGGACGCAGCCTCGTCGCGAAAACTCATTCAGAGCGCCGGACGACAAAATCGATCTCGTTGAGACATCCTGGCTCATCTGCACATCACTCCCTGAACTGAAAACTATCCGTCTGGAAATTCGTTCGTACTGCAGCGATCAAGTCGCAACGATAACCCTATGATGGGGAGGTCGAGGCTTTTGCCGAGCCGTTTGATAAGCCACGTCCAGCAACCATCCGCACATGATAGAGGATGATCCAATCGGATTGCACTCCAGACCGCGCAGCCACCAAATTGCGGGTGCGGTCGGCATTTTGTGGTGCCGAAGTCAGCACCGGGAAGGAAAACTGATTCAGGACTCTCGAAAAGTAACTGTTCTCGATGGTGCGATTACTGTAGCTTGATCATTCATGTCCGAGTCCTCGCCAGGAAACGTCGCGTATGTAGCGTCTTCCGGCCCTGCGACGGACATGAATGTCCATCCTGCAGAATCAAACGCCCCGGTTGTAAAAGGTGCCTTATGTGCTGTCGTTTCCTCTGGTCTGCTGTCGTTTGTGCTATCGCAATTCTGTCGCCAGGCCTGGTATTTGCCGATGACGCGGATGGCTTCAAACCGTTGTTCAATGAGAAAGATCTTGCGGGCTGGGTGCTGGTCAATACTCCGAATGATACGTGGACCGTTCAGGATGGGATGCTCGTATGCTCCGGAAAGCCTGTCGGCGAAATTCGCACGGAGAAAATGTATCAAAACTTTATTCTGGAAGTGGAATGGCGGCACATGGTCCCTGGCGGAAACGCGGGGATCTTTGTCTGGGCGGACGACATTACCGCGAGGGGTGTACCATTTCATCGCAGCATCGAAGTTCAGGTTCTGGAAAACGCGTACGGCCAGTCAAAAAATCACACAACTCACGGCGATATCTTTCCGATCCATGGCGCGACGATGACTCCAGTCAATGGGCGAGGCGGCGGTCGCGCGTTTCCAACGGAGGAACGATCTCTGCCAAGTCCACAATGGAATCACTACCGTATCGAATGCCGGGACGGAGCAATCTCACTTGCCGTCAATCACAAGGTGGTGACTCAGGGGACAGACGCGAGTCCTCGAAAAGGCTACCTCTGCCTTGAATCCGAAGGCGGCGTGGTCCATTATCGCAATCTGCGTCTCAAAGAGCTTCCGGATACCGCGGTGGCCCCGGAACATGTGGCTGTCGCCAACCGAGGATTTGTCAGTCTCTATTCCGGGCTCGATCTGCGAGGCTGGAAAGTCGCTGACGCCGAAAAAGAACATTGGCACGTCAACGACTGGGTGCTGGCATTCGACGGCAAGACGGAATCGGGTTCCACTGCGCTTGTGACGACCGATTCGTTTGCGAGTCCTTCGTTTGTGATGGATCTGCGTCCGGTGGATGGCTTTGTTTCACTGTCGATTGGTGACGGTTCATTCGAAAGGCCAATTGTGATCTCGATGGAAGACGCAGCATGGAAGCCGCTGCTCGAAAAACACGATTGGATTCGCCTCGAAACATCAGTCCGCGAAAACATGCTGACGCTGAGTGCCAATGGAAATCCGATCGTCAAAAACCTGACCCTTCCGAGCAAGGCGACGCCGCTTTCGCTGAAAATCTCCGGTCCTGCGGAAGTGGCAAACATCTACGGCAAGCCAGAAGTCACAAGATAGTTTTAGCGTAGTTCGACTGTCCCAGATTCGACCCCAACGGCCTCGTGCCGTTGGTGAAGTAGATGGAGGGCTAATGGGCTTCAAATCAAATTC
>JAYSPO010000020.1:0-10235 GCA_043722015.1 Candidatus Kuenenia sp.
TCTTCAGTAATCGACCAGTCTTTAGCCAGCATCGATCGGATCAGCAGCGCGACGTCGCCTTCTCGCTTTCGCAGGGGCGGCAACTCAAGCGACATCACATTGATGCGGTAGTACAAATCTTCACGAAAACGACCGGCTGCGACTTCATCGACCAGCGTACGATTCGTCGCCGCAATGACGCGGACATCAACTCTGCGTTCCCGATGCGATCCGACGCGACGAATAGAACCGTCTTCCAGAGCCCGCAGAAGTTTGGGCTGCAGCGCTCCGGGCAGTTCACCAATTTCGTCGATGAACAGCGTTCCGTTGTCAGCCACTTCAAACAGCCCGGCGCGGTCTTCGTTGGCACCGGTAAACGCGCCTTTGCGATGACCAAACAGTTCGCTTTCGACAAGTTGTTCCGGAAGAGCCGCGCAATTGATCGTCACGAACGGCCGGTTGGCGCGGTGACTTTTCTGCTGTAACGCACGGGCCACAAGTTCCTTCCCGGTACCGCTTTCGCCCTGAATGAGAACCGGCTTGTCGGTCGGAGCGACGCGTTCAATCAGGCGAAACACTTCCCGCATGCGAATGGAGTCGCCGATGATTCGTACGGTCGGTTGAGAGCGTTCGATGATGGCTCGAAGCTGGCGATTTTCCTTGTTCAGCCGCGCCCGTTCCCATGACATCATGCAGCGTTGTTCAAGTTCATCCAGGGGAAACGGCTTCGTCAAATAGTCTGAAGCACCCAGCTTCATCGCATTGACTGCGCTTTCGATCGTGCCCTGCCCTGTCAGGATGATCACTTCGGTCTCAATTTGCGTGGATTTCATGCGTTCCAGCAGTTCCAATCCCGAAAGGCCGGGCATGTTCATATCGACGATCGCGACATCGAAAATCCTCCGGTCGCAGATTTCCAACGCTTCGTGGCCATTGGCTGCTGCTTCCACACGATGGCCTTTTCGCGTCATCCAGCGTGTGCATGTCTCGCGAAAATCCGGGTCGTCTTCCACCACGAGCAAATTCATAGAGTTTGGGGATGACATAGGAGGCTCCGAACGGTCTGATCATAATCAACGACTGTGGACGACGGCGTTTTTGCACCAAACAGTTCACAGTGCAGGCGCCAGTGTGCAAATTCGCACAGTAGTGTGCTGTTTTGTCCAATTGCACAGCCTCAGAATCTGAATTCACAAGAAAAGACTGGCAAAGAGGCTAAGAGCGAACCGCATTCCGAATTGCCGCTGTTCGTGGAAATAGCAGTACGATCTGCGATCCGCCCTGTTCGAGAGGTCGAGCCATGACGGATCCTCCATGAGCCGTCATGATGCGGTGAACGATCGCCATTCCGAGTCCTGTACCCTTTTGTTTTGTCGTGAAAAAAGGTTCGAAGATCTGATCGGCGACTTCCTGTGTCATACCGCACCCGTCATCTTCAATCGTGATCATCGCGGCGGGATCCGTTCCACACTGGGCTTCTCTGCAGGAAACGGTAATCGTGCCTTTGCTGCCACAGGCATAGATTGCGTTTTCAAGAAGATTTCGCATGACCTGTTCGATGCGGTGCACGTCCACTTCGCAGTTCAAATGCTGTGAGTCTGCGGCATCGACAAGCTCGATGAGTTTGCCTTTGCGAGTAGCGGCAAGGTTTTCCCATTCTTTGTGCCAGATTGTCGCGAGATCGCATTCGCGGAATTCCAGATGAATGGGTGCCGCGTAGCCTCGCACTTCTTCGTACAGCCGATGCAGATCCTGCAGTGCCGTGGTCGCGCGACGCGCCAGATCCAGCTGTTCCTTGTTGTCCTGCAGATCCAGCGAGAGCATGTCAAGGCAGGCCTGAGCACGCTGCAGGGCGTTGCGACTTTCATGAGCCAGGCCCGTGACCATCTGCCCGATCGCCGCCAGCCGTTCTGATTGCATCAGTTGCTCTTGAACGCGTTCTAATTCCGTCAGATCGCGGACAATCCCCGTGAAGTACTGCTGACCGCGCACCGCAAATTCGCTCACGGTCAGATGAACGGGAAATTCTGATCCATCCTTTCGGCTGCCTGTGACGCGGCGTCCGGAGCCGATGATGGACGGCTTTCGTGTCTGGATGTAATCCGCCACATACGTATCGTGCTGACTGCGATACGGTTCCGGCATGAGCACGCTGATATTGCGACCCAGTAATTCATGCGGCGCATAACCAAACATGCGTTCGGTCGCTGGATTGAGGGAGCAAATCTGACAGTTGTGATCGATCGTTATAATCGAATCGACAGCCGTATTAAGGACCGCGCGGCTTCGCGCGACTTCGTCAGGGCCGGAGGAAACGGGACGAAATCCGGAACAAAGCGTGACGAGAAATTTTCCCTCATCGAGCCCAAAGTGCAAGGGCATTGCGTGTAACAGCATCGACACCGGCGAACTGTTCTGCGTCAATGCCACCTCGACTTCTGCGTGAATGCTGAAGCCGTTTTTGGTCAGATCATGCCACAATTCTGCAAGTTTCGTATTATTGACGGCTGAGAGGGCATCCAGCAGCACCCAGCCTTCTCCGAGAGCAAAGCTGCAGTCGTGCATCGTTGCTGACGAAAGAATTCGGGAATCCGCGCTGCAGACAAACGCGAGAAGTCTCGGTTCATCGTGATCGATGGGTGGGTTGTTTGTCATGCATCCTATCCCCCCGAGACCTCAATGCGTCGAGGCTTCGCGCGTGGCGCACGGGGGAGTTCCACGCGCAGAACACCGTTTGTCAGTTTCGCCTGAATACGGTCGTGATCCACTTCGTCGCTGAGAATGAATGACCGCAGGAAGTCGCCGATGTGGTATTCCTGATGCAGCATCTGAGCCGATTCGGGCAAGTCGGTGGTGACACGTCCAAACAGAGTCAGTCGATTATTCTGTACCTGCAGATCGAGCCCTTCAGAATCGACGCCGGGAAGATCTGCGTACAACACCAGGCCGTCCGGCGTCTCATAAATGTCGATCGGCGGATTGAACAGCAAACGCGGCTCGCCTGTCGCATTTTCTGGTGCCGGGATCATGGACGTGGATTCGTGCGATTGATTGCGATCCGGAGATTCAGTCATTTAAAACACACTTTCTGCCGCAGAGTTCGCTACGGTCCTTCATTGACTTTGATCTGACGCGCTGCTGACGAAGGAGCTTTCGGCAGAGTGACACGCAAAACTCCCGCGCTGTAGTCGGCTCGCATTCCGTCTTCATTAATGCGATCGGGGAGTTGAATCTTTCGCTGCCACGGTCCGTGGAATCTTTCCTGACGGCGAAAGGCATCTTCACCAGCTTCTGCCGGTGGCAATCGCGTGCCTTTAATCGTCAGGCAATTGGACGCGATTGTGACATCCAGTTGACTGATGTCGATGCCGGGAATTTCTGCCGTCAGCACGTAGCTGTCATCAAGTTCCAACAGATTGACCTGGGGAAACCGACGGCTGAACCGAACACCATGCAGCGTCAGATTGACGCCCTGTAACAGACGATCGACCTCTCGTTCAAGGTCTCGAAAGGGATCCCATGGCTGACCCCAGCGAAAAATCGGCATTGGAAGCTCCACCCTCCGTGGTCAGGCAGCGCTGCCACGTCTCAACTGTCAAATACGACGAAACTTCGCCGCCGCCGGGTTCAAGCTGCACACCATGTTCCAATTCTGCAGAAGCCGTATCCGGCTGATATTCTGCTTTCTGTCTCCGATGTAAGCTATGACTGCACAGCAGTTTACTGAGTTTTTCCGAATTTCTCCCGGCTGCAGACGGAACTTGGGAGGCTTCTGCCATTTTGCCAGCGCTCCGATCCGGCAATTTTCCGGACGAGAACTTCACAACTTAGGGAGAAATGCCCTCAGGTTTGCTACCCTGTGGTTGAGTGTTACCAGGATCTGAACAACGGACATTCAATCCATGACCGCCAAACACAATCCTTTTTCTGCAGTTTACGTCGGCAGCTTTGACCCGATTTCGCTGGGACATCTGGACATCATTCGCCGTGCGTCGAGAATTTTTGAACATGTAACGGTCGGCATAGGCGTTAATCCGGACAAGACGCTGTTGTTTTCTGCAGAAGAACGAATGGGCATGTGTCAGGAGTCTGTCTCCGAATTTCCCAACGTCGATGTCTGTACTTTCGAAGGACTGACGGTGGAATTTGTACGCCATTGCAACAGCCGAATTCTGCTCCGTGGCGTCCGCACGTTGACTGACATGGAACAGGAATTCACGATGACTCTGGCAAATCGTGTGCTGGATGAAGAAATCGAATCCGTCTTTCTGATGTCTGCGGAAAAGTATGCTCACATATCCAGTTCTCTCATTAAACAGATTGCCAGAATGGCGCGGGACGATGTCAACCTCCGATTGAAGGATTTCGTGCAGCGACCAATCATCGATGCGCTGATCAAAAAACTGCGCGATCAGGAATCGTCGCGCTAAACTTAAAAAAGGGGTCAGGAACCAATAGTGCGGAGCACCCTCTGGGCCATTTGGCTATTGGTTCCTGACCCCTTTTTTAAGCCCTACAACGAATCACAACATGAAAGGAACAATATCCCAATGGTTAAGACAGCATCCACAATGCTCAGCCTGGGGACTCAGGCACCAGACTTTTCACTGGTCAACATCGATGGCAGGATCGTGTCACGCAAGGACTTTGCAGGCAAGCCGCTGTTGGTTGTCTTCATGTGCAACCACTGTCCTTTTGTCGTACACATTCGCAAGGCTCTGCAGGAATTTGCTGCCGAGTATCAGGCGAAGGGCCTGGCAATCGTCGGAATCAGCAGTAATGACATCGTGGTCTATCCGCAGGATGGCCCTGAAAAAATGAAGGCCGAAGCACGAACGGCGGGTTACACTTTCCCCTATCTGTTTGACGGGACTCAGGAAATTGCCAGGGCTTACTGTGCCGCCTGCACGCCCGACATTTTTCTGTTCGACCAGTATCATGGATTGGCCTATCGCGGTCAGTTTGATTCCAGTCGGCCAGGAAACGGGTTGCCTGTGACCGGGCAGGATTTGCGAGCGGCAACCGACGCCCTGCTGTCTGGCAATCCGGTGTCAGATGTGCAACGGCCGAGTATCGGCTGCAACATCAAATGGAAAGCCGGTGGCGAACCGGGATATTTTACCGGGATTTCCGCAGGTTAATGCGACGGTGAATGATCAGTAGATTCAACGGACCTCTTATTTCAGCAGATTATTTCAGCAGAACTGGGAACGGAATGGTATCGGATCTGTCGATTGCATTAAGTCAACTTCATCGATTGCTCGTGCAGTTTGCTGAGGCGGAAGGAGCGTTTGCTGACGGACCGCATTCGATCACGGTTGCCGAAAAGCAGGTTGCTCAGGCTGAACAGAAGATTGAAGAACAGAAGGCTGCGATCAAGCAGACTCGAAAAACAGCCGACGACCTCAATCTCAAACTGAAAACGAAAGAAGCGGAACTCAAAAAACTTCAGGGACAACTCAACGCCGCAACATCCAACAAGGAATTTGACATCTTCAAAAGTCAAATCGCCAGCATCGGCATTGAACGTGCCGAGTTGGAAAACGCCGCGTTCGAAGCGATGGAAGAAATTGATGCGACGCAGGCGAAGTTGAAGGAACTTGAAGCTGAATTGACATTCCGTCGTCAGGCGGTTCAGACTTTACGAGCGGAAGTGGATGCCAACCGACCTGGTCTGGAAACAACACTTGAGGAATTGAAGTCGCAGATTGCCCTCGCTGAAAAAGTCATTCCGTCCGGTGAAGGATTATCGGCCTATCGTCGCCTGCGAATCGCCAATGGTGCAGGTGCCCTGGCCGGAATTGAAGATGACTTCTGTGAAGGCTGCAACTGCCGTGTCACCAATCAGGATCTGGTCCGCATTCGCACGGGCGAATTTCTCCGTTGCCGTGAATGCAATCGCGGACTGTATGTCGTGTAGATAAGTAATGGAGTGGCCGCAACAGCGCTGGCCTGCATTGCGCAGGGTGTAGGCCGGATCAAGCCCGCCGCTAATGCCGGAACATCGCAAACCCGGATTTCTGGTCATCACACCCCGTCACCTGGATCCAGGATGAATTGGCGGGCGCCGCTCCGACAATCATTGGGTTTGCTCGGTCCGGCCTACGATTCTGTGCACAATGCAGGCTAGGTCCACGTCCGGGCAGCCCGGGTTCGCAGGCGGTTGGCTTCATCGTCGTTGACGAATGCCTCGTTCGCCGGATCGAAAGTCAGCTTTCGTTTCAGGATCCAGGACAGAGCGGCCGCATGACAGGCGATGTGTGAGTTTCGCATCACTTCCGGATTCGCTACGGTCGGTTGTCGTGACTTCACGCTGTCAAAGAAGTTTCTGGCATGCGCTGAAACGTCCAGTCCTTTGACCTTTCCGGCGGCATCCTGGAGTTCGCGACGGAGCGTATCCGAGGATACTTCCGTTTCGCCGCTGTCACCGGTTTCGAGCCAGCCTTCGTCGCCGACAAAGCGTACGGGACATGTGCCAAGTTTTGTGATCCAGTTGGGACCGCGATCGCCAAATGGTGTCGGGAGAAAGTCGAGAATCAGTTTCACGCCGTTTTCATACATGCACGTAATTCCAGTTTCGGACGGTTCAAAGGAGACCGGCGTCGTGCTGTCCGCCTGATTGGCCCACTGACACAGATCCACGGTATGAGCACCCCAGTCGAGAAGCCGGGCTCCAGAATCGAAGTCGTAGTAACCGCGCCATTTTCCATTCACATAGTCAGGGTTGTACGGACGCCATGGAGCCGGGCCAAGCCACATATTCCAGTCACACACTGCTTTTGGTGGTGCCTGTTCGCCAGGTAACCAACTGATGTCCAGCGTTGGTATGTAGACTGAAGCATACAGTGTGTGCAACTTCCCAAGTTTTCCGCTATGAGCGAACTCAACGGCCTGCACGAAATTTGGCACGCTCCGGCGTTGAGTCCCTGCCTGGAAGACGCGGCCCGTGGCATGCATGGTGTCTGACAACTGTTGACAAAGGTCAATCGTCAGCCCGCAGGGTTTTTCGCTGTAGACGTCTTTGCCAGCCTTTGCAGCCAGCATCGACGCATCGGCATGCCAGCGGTCACCAGTGGCGATCAGGACCGCATCAATATCCTTGCGATCCAGGAGCTCACGAAAATCGCCGTAGAGTTTGCAATCAGAAGTACCGTAGTGCTTATCGACGAGTGTCTTACCTGCGTCGCGGCGACTGGCTTGAACATCCGCGATGGCCACGCACTGCACGTCCGCCAGCCCCAGCATCGCCTGCAGGTCGTACGTGCAGCGTGGCCCGATCCCGATGACTCCAAGCGTGATTTTCTCACTGGGGGCCACAGCGCCGCCGCGTCCCAGGACATGTGCCGGAAGAATCATGGGCACTGCTGCTGCCAGTGAAGTCCCAAGGAATTGCCGTCGCGTACTGCCGTGTTGACTTGTCATGGTTTCACCATATTTCCTGACACAAAGTGATTAATTCGAGGCCCCGAAGGATTCCTTCTAACCTCAATGTGGCAGAGAATCAAGCGGGTGATGGTCAGCAAATGCGTTGTCAAGCCCGCTTGGTCCGGCCTACCGCAAAATCAAGTCTTTACAAAGCATTCGTTTGAAGGGCCGCTTATTTGGCACGGCAGTGTGGATTCCGCTAAACACGGTGAAGCCGATCGACGAACGCTGACAACATGCCGCCATATTGACATCACTCGTGGATAGCGTCAGATTGTTGTCATGAAACGACTGCAGATTCAATTGCCAGACAAAGTCTATGACCGAGCTCGAAAGCTTTGTGAGTCTCGTGAGATATCTCTCGCGGAGATGGCCAGACGCGGAATCGAATACATCCTCAGCGTCTACAACGCAGCGTCGGAAGACGGGCACAGTTGGCAACCCCCAAAGCCTCGGCGACTTGGCTGGACAGGGCTCAGTGACGCTGAAATTAAGCAGGAGGCACAGTTGACAACTGCGGAAACTCGTGTTGTTCGAAAAACAGGTAAGTAGACGACCGATGCTGTCCATCGATACCAACATTCTTGTGCATGCATTCAATGAAGACTCGCCGAGTCACCAAGTTGCCTATGCATGGCTGCTTTCGATTCAGGACGCCGATGATGTTGCCATTTCGGAGTTCATCCTTGCCGAGTTTTACGAACTATTGCGCAATCCAGCAGTCCTTGAGCGACCGTTATCTGCTGTCGATGCCGTAGAAGTGATCCAGTCGTATCGGACCCATCCATGCTGGCGGCTTATCGGATTTCCACTGGAGAGTCGCGTGCTCCACGATACGCTCTGGAAACAAGCTGCCAACGCGAAGTTTGGATTCCGTCGCCTGTACGATCTTCGCTCCGCGCTGACGATGATCGCGCAGGGTGTGACTGAGTTTGCGACCGTCAATGTCAAAGATTTTGAGGGATTGGGATTTCGGAGAGTGTGGAGCCCGATCGATCGAATTGCCTGACCAACTTCCCGCAAGTCAGAAACAGAGAAAGGCTCCGCAGCACAGACTGCGGAGCCTTTCAGATTTTCAGGCACAATCACAATTGCCGGGATACTTACTACCTCGCAGCGGCCTGAGCTTCGAGTTCCTTTTTGCGGCGTTCCAGAATTTCGTCGCGCAGGCCACGCGGAACCTGTCGGTATGCGAGGAATTCCATCGTGAACGTCCCCTTGCCCTGAGTCATTGATCGCAACTCGTTGGCATAGTCGAACATACTGGACAGAGGTGCTTCGGCATTAATTACGCAGACTCCGCCATTGACTTCCGAACCCGTGACCATACCTCGCTTACTCGAAATGTGCCCGGTGATCTGGCCCTGGTATTCGTCGGGGCATTCGATTTCCAGTTTCATGATCGGTTCCTGCAGTGCCATGTCGGCCTTTTTCAGGGTTTCACGCATACAGCCAATACCGGCGATCTTGAACGCCATTTCGGACGAGTCGACGTCGTGATAGCCGCCGTCCTGCAGTCGCATCCGGACACCCACGACTTCGTATTCGCCCAGTGGTCCCTTGACCAGGCTGAGTTGGAAACCAGCGTCAACCGGAGCGATGAATTCACGTGGAATTCGTCCGCCGCTGACCTCGTCCACAAACTCATAGGCCGTTTCAAAGTTATCCGGCAACGGTTCGAGCACACCGACAATGTGTGCGTACTGACCGGAACCGCCCGACTGTTTCTTGTGCTTGTAATTGAACTCGACAGACTTTGTCGGGCATTCGCGATAGGCCACGCGAGGTTCGCCAACGACACACTCACACTTGTACTCGCGCTTGATGCGCTCGACGTAGATCTCAAGGTGCAACTGACCCATACCGGCGATCAGCGTCTGCCCGGTTTCTTCATCAGTCAGAACTCGGAATGTCGGGTCTTCGCGGCGGAATCGTTCCAGCGCCTTGCTGAGCTTGTCCGCGTCGTCCCGCTTCTTCGGTTCAATGGACAGTCGAATTACGGCCTGAGCCACAAAGATATTCTCAAGCGACAAGTGCAGGCCATCGGCGGTGAACGTGTCACCCGACGCACAATCAACGCCGACGATCGAGATGATGTCCCCCGCTTCGGCAGAATCGATGTCCTCACGATCATTCGCGTGCATTCGCACAAGGCGACCGAAGCGAACGGTACGGCCTGTTCGGGCGTTAATGTATGATTGACCTTTGACAATTTTCCCCTGATAAATGCGGGTGTAAGTCAGCTGACCGAAACTTTCGACAACGGTCTTGAATGCCATGGCCACCATGGGTGCATCGTTGGAATCGCTCAACAGCACTCTGGGATGCTTACCATCTTCGCCGACCGGCTTGCTATAGTCGTTGGCGTACTTATCTCGGTCCGGAGGACACGGCAGAAAACGCACGACGGCATCCAGCGCTTCCTGCACGCCCTTATCTTTGTAGGCGGTCCCCATCAGCACCGGGACAATCTGCTGAGCCAGCGTTGCCCGTCGGATGACCGCGCGGATCTGATCGACGCTGACTTCTGATTCTTCGAGCAAGGCAGCCATCAGGTCGTCGTCGTGCAAAGACAACTCTTCGAGCATGTCGCGGCGGGCTTTTTCGGCGGCGGCCTGGTATTGCTCGGGAATTGGTCTGCGTATTACGTCGCCACCTTTTTCGCCCTCGAAGTAGACGGCTTCCATTTTGATCAGATCGACGACGCCTTCGAATGCGGATTCCAGGCCCATCGGGATCTGCAGCGGAACAGCATTACATCGCAACTTGTCTTTCATCGCAGCCATCACTTTCGCAGGATTGGCTCCGATGCGGTCCATCTTGTTGATAAA
>JAYSPO010000021.1:0-9630 GCA_043722015.1 Candidatus Kuenenia sp.
GGTCCGGCCTACCCCAAAATCAAGCATTGACAGGGCACTAGTGCCTTGTCGCTCAATCCCGAATTGCGCCCACGGCCAGACGCTGGAAGTCAGTCCGGATATCAGACGCGTCGCCGCCAGCGAAATTCTGGCGAGCGATCAGGAGTACGAAAATCATTTCCTGCTTCGGATCGATCCAGCCCTGAGTCCCAAAGGCGCCACCATGACCGAAGGAACCAGGAGCCAGCATTTCGGTTGCTCCCTGTGGTTTGCGAATCAGGCAGAAGCCAAGTCCCCAACCGTTCCCCGGTGTGAAGCCGGTCTCAATTTCGCCGGACTGCAGCGACGTCATTTGCTTCACGGCCTTGGCTGAAAGGATTCCCTTGCCGTTCAGATCGCCACCATTCAAGACCATCTGATAAAATCGCACCAGATCACTGGCCGTGGAATACAGGCCACCGGAAGGATTTGGAGATGTCTCGGCATTCACTTCATACAGCCAGTGATTGCCGCGTTCAATGTCTTTCTTGTCAGCCGTTGGCTGGTACAGCAGAGCCAGTCGCTGGAGCTGCTCGTCTGTCGGATGAAACGAGGTCTGATTCATCTCCAGTGGAGCAAAGATACGTTCCGCCAGAAATTGATCGAACGGTTTGCCGGAAACAATTTCGACGACGCGACCGGCGACACTCAGGCCGGGACCGTATTGCCATTTGGAACCCGGCTCAAATGCCAGTTCGGACTTCGCCAGCAGCTCAACACTGTTTGCGAGAGTCCCCACATTGCGCTGATCACTCACAAGGCCGTTTGTATGCATCAGACAGTCGCGAATCGTGATCTCCCGGGCCGGTGTTTTGCCGCCGGTGACCTTCGTGTCCTTGAACGCCGGGATATACATTGAAACGGGGTCATCCAGCTTCAACTTGCCTTCATCCTGCAGAATCATCACGCTGGCAGCCGTGATCGGCTTGGTCATCGACGCGATCGCAAACACGGTGTCGATTGCCATGTCACGTCCACCAGCGACATCCGCCTTGCCAACCGCGCCTAGATGGACCACTCGCCCTCGCCGGGCCACCAGCGTTACCGCACCAGAAATCTGTTTGGCCTCCACAAGTTCCTGCATGCGGGTATCGATCTGCTTGAGCGCTGCTTCATCGAGACCCGATTCGGCCGGTTTGCCAGCGACGATCAATCCGGCGTCGTAGCTTTCCGCCGTGACCAACTGATCTGCCGGATTTTCTGTCAAAACCAATCCACGCCACTGGACCTCCTGAGCGACTTTGTTGGAATGCAGTTGCAGACCGATCGGACCGGATTCGCAGAGTTCCGGCTGAGGATCTGCCCAGTCGGCAACGAGTCGTCCATTGACTACGTGACGGATACGGTGACCCATCGCAAGGATCTCCATGCGATTCCAGCCATGCTGTTTTCCAGCGCTTTGCGCAATTCCCAGCGTGTCCTGACGCACATTGTTGCGTCGAAACAGGTCATGGTATCCATAGGCGGACGGATACATCACCAGATGCCCCTGATACGTAAACGGTCCTTCATCTTTCTCGATCGCCTTACCCCACAGCGAAATCCCGGAGTGCATTTCACTGGTGACAAGTCGGCTTTCGAAGATCAGTCGAAAGTTGCGGAACGACTTCTTTGTCATGAGATACGTGCTCGACTTCGGAGCGTTTTCGACGGAATTGCGACCGACGATCATGCCGTCTTCCACCGAGTAATATTTCCCGATGTACCCCACCCAGCCATCAAGGTCCTTACCGTTGAAGAGTTGCACAGGAGTTTCCCCGGTCGGCAGATTCGGAATCTGCTCCTGACTCCAGTCTCCGGCAACGGCGCTTGATGGGCAGAACAAAGCGAGCATCATCAGCATTGGCAAAAGGCGAACAATCACGAGTTCTCTCCGGGTGGGGTTTGGGAAGGCCGAACAATCCGAGGCTAAAGATCGTATCGAGCCGCGACCAATGAAGCGAGCATTTGGAGTGCTCCGACTCGTCGAAGCTTTCTTTTTCGTTCGGCGTCATGCGAGCTCAACCTTTCGTCGTACTGACAACGTTTGTCTGAAAAAGAAAGCGGTGACGAGTCACCGCACTCCAAAGACTTCGAAATCGTCCACAACTTTCAGCTGGTCTGTCTTAAAGCCGTAAATGGTGCTCACCTGCGACAGCGTTGCCGTTCGTTCAAACCATGCCGCCGAGCACCAGCGATACTGATTGGCGACCGGTACGAGTCCATGTTTGACGGGGTTTTGGTGAACGTAGTTCAATCTCGCGAGATACGACTTCTCGTACGTGAGTTCGGTGTCCCAAAAGTTGAACCACACCTGCCGGTCGGTCACGCTGTCACGTTGATTGATTTCGCGAGCTGTGTCAGCATGCAAATGTGTCAGCATTGGTTTCAAGGTACGGGCGTCCTCCATCGCGTGTCCCACAAAGTGGTAATGATTCGAGAACACGGCCCATGCTTCAATTTGCCATTCGTAGCCCCTGGCTTTCGACAGGAGTTCCCTCTCGAGACAATCCAGCCGATCAGCATCGCGAAAGAAGTGTTCTTTGTGCAATGTTCCGGCAGTCACGATATATGTGCCCTTGCCGCTCAGTCGATGCAGCGGCGCATGGGGCCAGACTTTAGAGTGCGGTGACTTGTCACCGCTTTCTTTTGCCCGCAGAGTTGCATTATTACATTCCAATCGCGAAACAAATCTTTCGACTTCAGCAAGCTGCAATGTATTGAGCCGTACAAGTTGGTCAGTCAAGCGTGAAACGCATTTGGAGTGCTCCGACTCGTCGAAGCTTTCTTTTTCATTCGGCGTCATACAGGCTCAAGCTTTCGTGGTACTGACAACGTTGGTTGGAAAAAGAAAGCGGTGACGAGTCACCGCACTCCAAAGAGCACTTTCAACGCATCTTTGCGGACAGCGTGTTCGAAGGCGGTGGTGGCGGCTTCGAGCGGATAGGTGGCGGTCAATAACGGTTCGACAAAGATAGCTTGGCGACTGAGTAGTTCAAGAGCTTCAGCGAAGGGGCCGCAGCGGGAGCCGAGGAGTGTGATTTCATCGATCACGAACGGAGCCATGTGCAGCGTCTGATGGGCGGCGACGGTTGTCTTGAGAACAATCGTGCCGCACGGACGAACGAGCTGCAGCGCGGTTGTCAGGCCTGTCGGTGAGCCAGTGCAGTCGACGACAATGTCAGAGTCTCGTCGAGGCTGAAGATCTTCCAGTTTGATCGTCGGGATGTCCAATCGTTCGAGGATTCGCAGCTTGAAATCGTGTTTGCCGACGACGCGCACATGACAGCCGTGATGCCGCAGAACCTGGGCGCAAAGATTGCCGAGACGACCGTCTCCGAGAACAGTGACGACTTCGCCGCCAGCCAAAGGAATCTGCTCAGCTATACGACAGGCGGCCGCGATGGGTTCGACAAAAACGGCTTCTGCATCGCTGACGTGGTCGGGGACGGCGTGCAGATTTCGGTCGGGCACGATCACCGAATCCGCGAATGCCCCGTCGTGCGCGACGATCCCGATCACTGTGCGATTCGGACAGTGATGGGATAATTGCCGTCGGCACATCTCGCACGCGTGACAGGCACAATTGATCTCACCAACCACGCGCTGACCGGCGAAGCGGCCCGAGCGGGCAATGCCGACGAACTCATGCCCCAGCGTTCCGGAAAAACCCATGTAGCCCTTGCAAAGCTGCAGGTCTGTTTCGCAAATCCCGGCTTTGATGACGTCTACGATGACTTCATCACTGCCAGGCGACCGGAGTGCAGCATCGGTGCGGAACTGCAGCGTTTGATCAAATACGATGGCACGCATTCAGACTACTCCGGCACGTAGATTCGTACGTTGTCGAAATTGCCGATGTCGTCAAACGATCCAAAGCCGACTCGGCCTTCGCCAAATGTCTTGTCGGTCGCTGTCATCGCCGGAGTGCGCATATCGTCGAAGTAGACCAGAACTTCGCCGCTCTCGATATTGCGCGAGATGCGGACGTTGTGCCATTCATCAGTCCACGGCGTGCCTTTGGTTGTCTTCGTGGAGATCTTTGTGCGAGGCTTTTCGTTGACGATGAAGATCTGGTTGGCGTGGTCATCGGCCTCTTTCCCCAGATGGACGTAATAAAGATGACTGTCGTCCTGATATCCGAAGAACAGACACAGATCGCGGTGGTTGTAGTCCGGGATCGTGGATTGCACGCGTATGTCCATCGTAAACGTTCCCAGTTTCAGGTCTCGAATCAGATTGCGATTGAAAGGAGACCGAACCGGTGGCTCAAATTTGCTGTCTTTGCGAATGAGTGATGCGAAATGATTGCCCTTGGCTTCACCCAGTTTCCATGCAGTGGCATCTGTGGGCTCGTAACGATCCATGTTGCTGTCTTCAAAATCGTGCTGATAAATCAACTTCATGCCGTCTGGTTTCGGCACGTCGTCTGCGACGACAGGCACTATCATAGCGGCAAGGAAAATCAGGGCGGGCAATAAGAGTCGGTGGATCATGTGACGAACTTTCTGGGGGAACGAATTGTAAATGGGTGTTTCCTGATAAGAATACCGCTGTTGGAGCGCAGGCTTTCGACGGTCGGGCCGGTACATTGTCATGATTTGATTCTGTGTAGGCCGGACCAAGCGAAGCGCAGTTCCGGCGTTGCCACCTTGTTCGACCTGCCGGAGCGGCGCTTCGCTTGGTCCGGCCTACGGATTCAGTCCCTCCGACAGCAAGGTATCAAATTTCCATGACCGTTGCCTATCAACTGGAACCAGCGTTGTCTGCGGAAGAGTTTATCAACGTGCTGCAGCGATCGACGCTGGCGGAACGACGTCCTGTTCAAGATCGTGAACGCATTGAGCTGATGCTGGGCAATGCCGACGTGATCGTGACGGCTCGATCAGGAAAATTGCTCGTCGGCGTGAGTCGCGCGATTACGGATTTCAGTTTTTGCACGTACCTTTCGGATCTGGCGGTCGATGTCGAATTTCAGAAGCTGGGGATTGGCCGTGAGCTGATTGTCAGAACTCATGAGGCAGCTGGTCGCGCGACCCGGCTTGTCTTGCTCGCGGCACCGAAGGCTCGATCGTACTATCCGCACATTGGCATGCAGCCGCACGATTCGTGCTGGATGCTGGAACCTGTTTGAAAAAGGGGTCAGGAACCAATAGTGCAGAGCACCTGTCGGGCCATTTGGCTATTAGTTCCCGACCCCTTTCGTGCTTCCTCCAACAGTACTGATGAGGTTAGCACGACGCCGCCGACGCGGGGTCAGTGGCTGGATCAGATTTGAGGTTTATCAGGGAGTCTTCTCGCCAGTCTTCGCAACTGGTGGATCAACGGATACCGCATCGTTCTTTGGAGGTGCGACCTTCTTCTCGAATTCTGCGTACGCCGCCGGAAACCGTTTCTGGAAGATCGAAACGAATCGAGAAAGTCTTTCCGAGCTGTTTGTCCCTGCGGGAACTCCCAGCGTGACCTCGCCGTCACCAGACGCCTCTTGAAACTCGCGTCTGACGTCTTTTGATTGGAGACCGCTATCGCCGTATGTTGCAGCATATTCGGTAACCATGAGTGAATGTCGAACAAACTTCATGTCTGCAGCCAATTCCTTCATGAGTGTGTCTTCACTTCGATGAAGCAGAAGCCGAGCACGAAACTCTTTGGCCGTCGATACAAATTCTTTTTGACGAATAGGTTTAGAGAAGAAATACGTCAAACACAATTCGTCGCCGATATCCAGTATTTCCTTATACGGAAAATACTTCGGGTTGTTCCACATCGCCTCCATGGCCGCAAGGTACTCTTTGTCTTCGGGCCCCGAAGATCGATTGCGTAATGACTCTCGAAGCAATGAAATTTTCCGGCCGATTCCCATATCAGATGATTGAACGATGCGATCCACAGCCTTTGAATATTTCTTAACAGCCTCAAGATCCCCTCGCTCTTTGGCAAACGTCGCCAACTTGCGATTTGCGCTCAATGCAAAAGAGGGATCAACAGCCTCCGCTACTCCTGGCGCGTCAACGAATTCCTGTTCATACCTTTCCGCTGCAGCATTGTCTCCAGAGTAAAATGACATCGACGCCATCCATCCCAAAACAGTGCCCTTGGTCCGGAGAAGATCGATTGAAAGCTCAGATTCTGAGGCGGTCGCTTCCTCAACCAGTCTGTCAATGATTTCTTTTGCATTACTGTAAGGCTTGATAGCTGCTGCGGCATCTTGTTCGAGAAATGTGAGCTCGGCAATTCGACTCCAGGACTGTGCAGCGGTGAGCGAATTGGGTGCCATTTCAATGGCCATCTCATGAATGCGCTGTGATTCGGCAACGTCACTGTTTCGAAAATACCCCAGTGCCACTTGATGCAAAGCGGCAGCTCCATCCTGTTTTGCCATGAGCCCAGTTCGTGTTTTTGCCAAGATAGAAGCCTCTTGAGCGGGCAACGACATCGCTGCAACCCCTGAATTCTCAGCAGCATTCGTCAAAGCATTCAATGACAGGCTCAACGCATCCTTCGCGCCATCATCTTTCTCATCACCCCAAGCCCCAGCACAGGCGGCAACAAACAACAGGCTCACGATAGAAATTCGATTTATGAAAATGAGTCGCACAATCGCCTACCTTTCCAAGAAGAGAGTCGTCAATTGAATGTAGCAATAGACAGCCGTAAGGTTTGGACGCATATGATCGCTTGGCAGCCAACACCGTGACCGACAGCAAGTGAGGACACTGGACGGCAGTAGTGCCGTCCAGTTTTCAGACTTTCCGTACATTGCTGCATTATGTTGTTGGCGGTGTTGTTGTCGTTAGCGGATCCGGAACAGGTTGCGGATTTGGTGTCGAGGGTGGTACAGGTTGACAATTTGCGCAGTTGGCCGGCTTCGCATTCTCCTCAAGACGTACATCCGACTGAAACCAACCTGTCCCTGAACCTGAAATAGTTTTCTTGTTGCAATAGGTTGTGGCGGTTGTTTGGCATCCTGTGCATTTGCAAGTCACTTCACAATCCCAGCATTCAATGGTTCCCGTAGCGATCCGCTTTGTGTCAATCAAGGAGAGCTTTCGGCTCACGCAAGGTGTAGTCGAAACAAATGCCTCTGTTTTCTGCTCTACTGATTCTGATACTGTCAACGACGCCCCTACCGTGACCTTAGCCTGAACAGAGCCCTTAATTTCGCCAAACAGGGCCTTCGCCGCGAGCTCCGCACTCGATCCTACTTCATAGCTTCCAGAGACAGAAACTGAATGAGTTTGCGTTGTCGATAGAGTTCTCGTTACATCCAAATTGCCGCACGAAAGATTTTCGATATTAGTGGTAAGTGCCACAACTGACGTGGGGTCGCCAAGGACAACAATTGGCCGGAGCATACAGCTTTGGTTCAAGAAAATGCGCACCCACCGCCCACCATCTGAATTGACCGAGCCGTGGGGTGTCGTTGGATGTGTATCATGCACGTGATCTGCCCACAACAAGTGAGAATTTCCAATACCCAAGCTCAAGCAAAGAAACGCGAACATTGAAATACTGCTTCTCATTGCGATCTCCTAGAAGGACTGAAGGACTGAAGGACTGAAGGACTTAATGACGTAAGGACTGAATGACTGAATGACTGAAGGGTGGAGTCTATCACTGGACGCCAAATTGTCAACAATCCGTTCTCGGGAAACTGCAAGATAGGTGCAATTCCGAATTGCGTGTGACAGATTCAGTGTTTTTACGGGGTTTTGCGTAGGTTTGAGTTGAGGTTCAGATTTGGCGGTCATGGGCGTGGGGGGCCAGTTCCAGTCAGCAAGGTCGCCGTGCATGTGACAGGCACGCTGCGAATCGAACGTGTTCCAGATCGCCTCCTGACGCTGTTGCACGAAACGGTGAGTATCTACGAAGCGGGTGCCAGGACTCCGTGGCACCTGGAAACCGTCGATCCTGATTTTCGGCAGAGGATGTTCTTCGGAGTAATGTAGAGAGGTCTGGGCTAAAGGCCCAAAATGTGAAAGCCCAGGGCATCGCCCTGGGAAAAATGAATCGAGACACAAAAAGCCCCAAAGAGGCGAAATGATGAGGCGTTCCCCAATCCCGCCCCTTCAGGGCTTTCCTGTTCGAGATTGCCCGATTCCTGGGGCGATGCCCCAGGCTTTCACATTGTGCCGCGTTGCGGCAGTCTGTATGCCAAACTCCCCAGGCAGTTTTGTAAGTTCAAAATACTGAACAGCCGCCATCGCCAACCACACGTATGGCCGAATTGGTGATCAAGGCCTCCTGCACCGTTTACACCTCTCCTCTGAGCACCCATTTTGACATCAAGCGTGTTGGACTAAACGCAGGAATTCACTGGAGTACTCGCAGGAACTGACAATCCGGCGTCAAAAGCGTTTGTCGTTGAAGCAAAGGCGGTTATCCTTCCGCAGCGACGGGACTTTTTTCAAACGCTGACAGATGGTTGCAGACTGATCATGGGATTGTTCGATAAACTTAAACGCGGACTTGAAAAAACGAAACAGATTCTGCGAACAGATGTGCGGGACCTGTTCAGAGCCGGGCAGATTCTGGATGACAAGTTGCTTCAGGATTTCGAAGCCCGCATGATCCGCACTGATATGGGTGTGAAGGCTGCCAGCCGGATTGTGGAACGCATCAGAGCGGATCACGGCGGTCGCACGATTGATGTGGACGCCGTCTGGAAGACGATTCACGACGAAATGGTTGAGCTGCTTAAGGGCCACGATGCCGTTCGCTGGGACCTGAGTAATCCACTTTCACCGCTGGCGAAAGTTGCATCCGGGCCAACCGTCATTCTGGTCGCAGGTGTGAACGGGGTCGGCAAGACGACATCGATTGCCAAGCTGGCGAACCTGTTGCAGAAGAACGGCAACAAAGTGGTTCTCGCAGCCGGCGATACTTTCCGCGCGGCAGCGGTGGAGCAGCTTACGTTGTGGAGCGAACGCCTTGGCTGCACGATTGTCCGCAAGGAAAGCAATTCCGATCCGGCGGCTGTTGCTTACGACGGCGTGCAGAAAGCCGTAGAGATTGGTGCCGACTATCTGATCATGGATACGGCCGGTCGCCTGCAGACTCAGAAGAATCTGATGGATGAACTCGAAAAAATTCGCCGTGTGATGCGGAAGATCATTCCCGATGCACCACACGAGAGCTTGTTGGTGCTCGATGCCACAACCGGCCAGAATGGACTCAGCCAGGCGAAGAGTTTCTCACAGGCCATCGGTTGTACGGGACTCATTCTGGCCAAGCTCGACGGCACAGCCCGTGGCGGCGTGGTGATCGCCATCCGGCAGGAAATGGGATTCCCGGTAAAGTACATTGGTGTCGGTGAACAGATCGACGACCTCGAACTCTTCGACCCGGACGGCTTTGTGGATGCACTGTTTGCGAAGTAGCTGTTGTTGATTACTGACTTCATTCGCTTGTCCATCATTCGCTTGTCATCCTCAAGCCACCGGAAAAGCACCACGACTCCGGGCTGTGCATGGGAATGTCACGGTTCCCCAGCGCAAGACGCGACGTCATTTGACAAGCGAATCACAATGGGAAGTACGCGTCGATCTTCCGTTACTTCACTGCATCTTTCTCAGCCGGTTTCTCTTCCGACTTTGGCAGCGGTCGCAGCTTGACGTTGCGGAGTTTCGCGGT
>JAYSPO010000022.1:0-7511 GCA_043722015.1 Candidatus Kuenenia sp.
CGCCATCGCCCTGCCCTTTTCGGTTCACCGGGAAGCACCGGGGTTGTGCATCGATTACACCCGATTGTTGAAAATCCCTGCTTGTGCAGCGGGTTCAGCACAACAGCATTTTTCTGAATGTACTCATCCAGTTGCTCATCCGAAAAGTTCGCCAGCGGGTTGATTCGCAACGTATTCAACCGGGGATCCACCGCCAGAATCGGGCAAACTCCGCGACGCCCGCCATCCGCACGTCGTAAGCTGGTGATCAGAGCGTCGTACTCGCCCTTGATCGCATCGAGCGGGGCGGATTTCCGCATTTCGCAGCATTCCTTCTGTCCCTCCGGACTCAGATAAAGCACGCCGTGCTTCTCGGTCTGCTCTTCCATCGTCAGCACTGGTTTCAGGGTTCGGATGTTCAAACCGTAGGTCTTTATCAGCCGGTCGCGGGTGTCGAGCGTTTCCTGAAACAGAACACCTGTATCAACGAACAGTACCGGAAGATCAAACGAGTTCACATGGAGCATGTGGCAGATTACGTTGCCGGACTCCTGCATTGAAGACATGGCGGCGACGCGGGGGCCAAACATCTCCAGTGCCCACTGCAGCAATTCCTGAGGTGTGCGGTCGTCAAATGTGCGATTCAGATCAATCAAATCAACCTGAGTTAAACGGGGCATTGTCGAATTCCATCGGGGATAATGCCGCAGCCGGATCACCCATTGCACCGGGGACAAAGCTGCCTGAACGAATCAGGGCGAATAATAGAGGGAATGAACGAAAAAAGCGAAGCTGACACGTCAGCTTCGCTTTCAGAGATTCCGTGATTCTTCCCGGGTTCGTTACCGAGCCGCTGCATCCCACCACCAGCGTCCGGACTGGCCGATTGGATTCGCCACAGCAGCTTTTTTCGCCACTTCAGCTGAGATTTCAAACGTTTCCGGATTTTGGACGATCGACTTCAGATCACCACGCACACCGCCCGCTACCTGAACCACAATGTCGCCCCCGCGGTAGTTTCGGAAATTGGCGGCGGTCATCAGTTCATCTGGAACATCGACATCAGTGGGCTTGTATGAACCATCGGCACCAAAGACTGTTGAATGCCAGCCAGCCTGATGTCCAATTCCCTGCGACTGCACCAACGCAGAAACCAAGGCCAGGTCGAAGACGTTCTGCAGGTCGGCAAAGACCATTTCCTGATCTGCCAGCTTCGGCAGGTTTTCCGTAAACAGACGAGCGAATTCTGCGTTTGCCTTTTCTGCCTTGCCAGTCGACTCATGCGTCCCATCGTTCTTAACGATCTGATTCTCAGACAGGCAGCGAATCGAACGACCGGAAAACTCAAACGCCTGCTGATTCGGAGCGACATAAATTGCGTCGTAACCGACGGTCATCCACCATCGAAGTGCGTCCATCGATGAACCGCGACGTTCCTCGCGGCTGATCAGATCAAAGTAGCTTTTCATTCCATCGGCACCTTCACGCTGACCGATGCCGATAAGTTTCATCTGATAGTCGGCATCGACGATCACACTGGCAATTCGTGAATCCTGTGGAATTCCCTGCACAATCACATTCTGTAGCCCGAGTGTTTCTTCCGCTTTCTTTGTGAATGCACCGACATTCCTGGCTGACAATGCGCCGTTTTTTCCGATGAGTTCCTGAACGGCTTTCACCTGTTCCGGTTTCGGATCGATTGAACACATGAAGAAACCCGGGCCACCGGACGAGAATGTACGGCTGAGCGTTACCAGATCATCGAGTTTCAGAGTCGGACGATGCTGGGCGATTCCGACAGTGCGGCCCGTTTCATCTACAGCCCAGTCACCTGCCGGACCACCAATCACAACGTCGCCGGTTTCAGCAAACACGAACAGATATCGGACTTCGGTCAGTCCAGCCAGACATGCGACATCATCCGACACTGGCTGGCCAGCTTCAGTTAACTGTTGAATATGTTGTTCCAGTCGTGGCAATGAGACGAGTCGCAGATTCGATGTGGCGTGGACGTCGTGATTGTAATTCGCAGACTGTGCCATTTCGAAGGCCGAGATCAGACGCGAATCATCCGCTGCCAGGGTGAGCGCGGCGATGACTGCGGGAGCCCCCATGAAAACCCCTTGAGAGAACTGGCTCATGCGTCCGCCTTCACCGTCCACATCAAACCAGCGTGCTGGCGGAGCAGTCTGATCCTGAATCAACTGCATTAATGGCTGGAAGTCGGCGAACTGCGATCCCCCCTGAGCCTGCAAGCCCGCATGTGCTGCGTGAGCTTTACCTGCCGTCATTCGGTCGCCAACCAGATTGGCTGCGGATTCCAGTGCTTCCGTCGCCGCGAGAAAGTTGCCTTGCTCCGCCGCCATGCGGGCTTCTCCTCGGAGCTTTGCAGATTGCATGATGGCATCCAGGGACGGTGCAGTTTCACCATCCGATGTTCCGGCGAAAACGGAGCCTGACAGTCCCGGGGCTGAAAGGACAGCCAGGCAGCAGGCCAGTTTCACACCCTTGCGGAATGTGCGATTGAGCCCAAAATGAAGCAAAGAAAACGCTGAGAATGACTGACGCATCTGCGTGACCTCAAAAAGATCGAAGAAAGGCGGCTATCCGAAAAAGGGGTCTGACCCTCTCCGGGGAGCTGAACGACTCACACAATTGCTCGCATCCAAAGGGTCAGACCCCTTTTCGGATAGGTCACTTCGCGCAGGGCAGCGACAAAGTCAGAATTGACCATTGCTTAGGATCGTCGCGAATCAGCTCAGCGTCAAGAAGAATCCTGCAATTCCATAACATACCAGTTATCTGCGATATGCTGATTCTGCCGACTCAAACGAATATTCCGAACAGATTTGCGTGTCGTATCGATCATTCCTCAACTACTGGCGAGCCGGGGGTGTCAACCCCCCGGATTATTGCCAAACTCCGCATCAGGGGACTAACGTCCCCCGCTCGCCAAATCACCCGAATGACAGGTTATGCCAGAACTTCCTGAAGTCGAAACAATGGTCCGCGGGATTCACACGGACTGTGTCGGACGCCGAATCGAGCGGACTTCGTTTCCGCCCTGTTCCTGCAGGCCGATTCAAATCCGTCCCGGTCGCCGCACATTGATCACAAAGACCGAAGGCCGGACAATCACGGACATTCGTCGGCTGGCAAAACGTATTGTATTGGAACTGGATTCCGGCAATCAGATTGTCGTGGAACCTCGGATGACAGGATTGATGCTCATTACCGACCCGCCGACTCGCGAACATCGCCGAATCTGCTTTGATTTCTCGCCAGCTCGGAAAAAGGCATCCAGCCTCGAATTCTGGGATCGTCGCGGCCTGGGCACGATCTCGCTGCTCAGCCCGCAGCAGATGCTGCAGCTTGAATCACGACTTGGCAAAGACGCATTGAACCTTTCCGTCGAAGACTGGATTTCGATCCTTGCCCGAACTGCACGCGAAATCAAAGTCCTGCTGCTTGATCAGTCGCGCGTCGCGGGAATCGGTAATTTGTACGCCAGCGAAATTCTACACGAAGCCGGCATTTCGCCATTTCGCGAGGCTTCAAGCCTTTCCGGACGGCAGATCCAGAAACTGGCGAATGCGACGCATCGCATTCTGCACGAGGCCATTTCCTATGAAGGCTCAACGCTCAGCGACGGCACGTATCGAAACGCACTCAATCAAGACGGCGGCTATCAGAATCAACATCAAGTCTATCAGCGTGCGGACACGCTGTGCTCATCATGCGGGAAGGCGCCCATCCAGCGCGCTGTGCAGGCGCAAAGAGCGACCTTCTACTGTCCACGATGCCAGCGTTAGGCAGCGAATACTCAAATCAGCACGGTGCGCTGATATCGCACGCGGTTGGCATTAGCTCGTTGAACCGCGTGCCCAGCGGGCCGCGATTGGACTATTTGAGATTTGAGATTTGAGATTTGAGATTTGAAGCGGGGCGTTGCCCACGCGGTTAAACGAATGCGGTTTCCTCGACCGCGCGCGGTCTACCAGATATCGTCAACTTTGCCGGTCTCCGCATGCACTAATCGCCCGGGGCCTGCCCACTCCGGCGCAGACTGCAGGATTCTCAGCCACACCTGAACTCCGCGTGCGACACCCTGGAATGAGAGGTGATTTCCCAACTCATCATCGGACGAAAATTTCTCCGATTGCCAGTACACATCCGGGGCGAAATCAAACGCTTTCGACACAGCTGCTACGTCAATCTGCAATCCCGCTGGAACGTGTTTGCCGTCAGCGGCTCCGCCATAAACTTCCGTCCGAGACAGGAACAGTGACACTTCCCAGACGTCCTCTTCCTGATCGTGGAAGAAATGACATCCCACGGGTGCGACCGTCTGGCGATCCATGATCCCGTGAACGGCATCGTTCACAAACCACCGCAGCCATGCCGGTGGTACTGTTTTCGAATCTGTATTGCCCTGCATCGTGGTACAAGCCGTGGAAGATTAATCGGCGATCTGGAAACAACCCGAACGAATTCTCCCACCTCGTTCTCACGCAGCATCTCGTGAAAAACCTGCTTTTGATTGCTCCGATCCCCGCGACAGAGTCCGGGACTTCCTGAACGTTTGGAGCAAAATGGGTTGAGCAAAAAAGTTTCCACACATAGTAGACACCTGAAAGCAAACGATGCGCCGGGAACACAAAGGGCTTTATTTGAGCCATTTTGAATGATCTGGATTATTATCTGATAGAAGTTGTTCAGACTTCTTAACATGATGGCGTTGCAAAACGACAACACGATCGGTCATGCGTATCCTGGCGCGGCGAAGCCGCAAATCCAAAGTCCGAATTTCGAAATCTCAAAGAACCAGGGTTGAAAAGATGCGCGAGGACCTGGAAAAGGGTTCAGGAACCGATAGTGCGAAGCACCCTTCGGGCCATTTGGCTATTGGTTCCTGACCCCTTTTCCAAGTCCCCGTCGATTATGTTGGTGTTTCCGTCTTGCCGGAGAGGGTCAGAACCCTTTTCGGATTGCCTCCCGGAGTTGCCAAAATGCCAGCCCTGACTGCATCGCGTAAATTCCTCTGCTCCCGAACCCTGCTCGCAGGTCTGGCACTGGGCATCGGAATGCTGCCGGTTTCTGTCCATGCGCAGGTCAAAGAGCCGACCGCGAAATCCTATCGTGATCGTGTCTGTGACTTCGCTATCCTTAAGGACGGAACGCAGTTGACAGGAATTGCCATCAGTGAATCGCCTGCGCGCATCGTCCTGCGGACCGAACGACTGAAAAAAGATGCTGCGGATCTGTTTACCAGCGAGATTCAACCGGCTCTTGCCAATCAGCCTGGCCAACAAAACCAGAAACTGACAAGCATTCTCCAATTACGAACTGACCAACTCAAAATTGATGCCCCCGACGACCTGCAACAGATCGGACTCCTGGAGGAGGTCATTGAACGTCTCAATCCTGAAGATGACGATCAGATACCGCCATGGATTGTCGTCGAAATTGAGCCGATGAGATTGAAGCGACTGGAGACTCTCGCACCGAATCGCCGAGAACTGGCCACATTGGCACTGCTCAACGAGATTGACGATTTCGAAGAAATGCACTGGAAAACGGTGACCGCCAGACTTCAGGCAATTCCTGAAACGCAGTTGAAACGGCCTGCTTCGACTCAGCAGACAATCCCGCCGGAGGCTCTGGCCGAACGGATTCTTGCCGCCATCGACGTACGCCTGAATAAGGCCACTCGGCTGATCCGCACCGGCAATGAATTCATGGCCGAAGACGCAAAGCCTGACATGGCGACTCTGTTGAGTTCTCTGCTGGGCGATTCTCTGAACAATACACTTCAGGAGTTGCTCAACGAAACAGGAGGTGCTGCAGCCAATCCGTCGTCCGTCAAGAACCAGAACAGTGCGACGCTGCCGACGGCTGCCATTCGACTTGCCGAAAAGAATGACCATGCGACAGTTGTCGTGTCGTCATTTGCATTCGACGTCGCAAACCAGTCTGCTTCTGTCACGCGCCAGCTCTTCCGGAATTCGGAGCCGGGCGGATGGAATCTGGTCAGCGCAACGACAGGTTCGTCCACCACCAATGATGTGACTCCGGAACAAGTCCAGAAGATTGAAGATGATCCGCAGGTGAAGCAAATCAGTGGATTGCTGTCGCGATTGAGTCCTGATCCGAGCTCCCTTAAGACTGCACTTCAGATGGGGGCTGTCGTGCAGTCCGCGTTATCAAAAGCAGACGCGGCATTTCAGACGACATTGCAGGACATTCTGACGGGCCACATGGCCGTCAACGAATCTCCACCCACTGTTGTGCTTCACTGGACAGCACCGCTTATGAACTAGTGCTTTGTCACGGCAAGGATTGCGGGTTGGGTGGCCGGGGCTGGACTGAGCGGAGCGAAGGAAGCCCCGGGGTTTCGGGCTATCGCCCTCCAACCCCGGCCACCCGAAGTTTAAGATTTGACAAAGCACTAGCCTTCTTCTGTCAGATCATGTCCAACTTGTGGTGACGGCGAGCTGGAGGTTTCGCACAAGCAGCGCAGATGCCGTGGACTTCAAGGCGATGACCGCTCATTCGAAATCCATGATCGGCGGCGACGCGTTCTAATACGGCCGAGATTTCATCGTTGCGGAATTCAACCAACTGGTTGCACTTTTCGCAGATAAAGTGGTCATGCTGCGGATAGCCGTAGTCGTGTTCGTAGACTTCGCGGTCATTGGCCCTCGCGACTTTGCGGATAAGCCCCGCTTCTTCCAACGAGCTGAGTGTTCGATAGATCGTGGCTCGACTCACACGGCCGCCATCACGACGTGGTTGAGTCAACCGTGCGACGATCTGGTCCGAATCGAAATGTTCATGATCGGCAAAGATCTCACGCACAATTGTTTCGCGTTCCTGCGTCAAACGTTTGCCGCGTGTGCCAAGAAATTCACGGAATTTCTCGACGGGCGACACCGCGACTTCGGGACGAGCAATTTCATTGAATGCCAGATCACTCACAACAACCTCGATGCACCGTTTAACATAAGCAACTTAACGTTTCCCTGCCGCATAGTTTGGTCAACTCAGCGGCGAATGTCACGGCGTAGATCTGGCGACAGGGAAAACTCTCGGGATTATCAAGCATTATTGCTCGTTTTCGGTTTCTTCCAGTCGCTCCAGCATTCGGCAGAGCGCCTTTTCCAGAATTGCATCTGAATCGTAGTCGCCCTTGTCGATCGCTTGACGAATGGCCACCAACCTCTCGTTCCTGATCGCCTGGAGTTCTGTCGCAGTTACACCAGAGACATCGGCCAACGGTACCGTCGTGGCGGCGTCAATCGCCTCTGGTTCGGCGGGACGGCCTGCAATTAACGAATTTGTTGTGTTTTGAGCAGTTTCTTTCATGGCAAGCAACATGTTACGACGGAAGAGCCATGTGGTCCAGTGGCGAGTCAAAATCTGGTGGATTGGTGGAATTGCGGTGTTTCGGTGGACGAATCGAGGAGCAAATTGCCGACATGGTTGAGTCTGTAGGCCGGACCAAGCGCAGCGCCGTTCCGGCAGGTGTCTGG
>JAYSPO010000023.1:0-1799 GCA_043722015.1 Candidatus Kuenenia sp.
GCGCTGACGCAGGTGGAAGATCAGGCGAAGCGGTTGTTGCAACTCAACGGTGTGGATGAACGAGACCTGTTGGAAGCGGTGAAGGGCATTCGAGGAGGACAGACAGTGCAGGATCAAAACCCGGAAGACAAGTTTCAGGCGCTCGAAAAATATGGCAAGGATCTTGTCGTCCTGGCCCGCGAAGGCAAAGTGGATCCGGTGATCGGACGGGATACCGAAATCCGCCGCGTGATCCAGGTGCTTTCGCGACGACGCAAGAACAATCCCGTGCTGATCGGGGAACCCGGCGTCGGAAAGACCGCAATCGTGGAAGGACTCGCCCATCGAATCGTGCTTGGCGACGTGCCGCAGAACCTGAAGAACAAGCGCGTCTTTGCGCTCGACATGGGCGCGCTGGTGGCCGGAGCGAAGTATCGTGGTGAGTTCGAAGACCGACTCAAGGCCGTGCTGAAGGAAGTGCAGGCGTCAAACGGGCAGATCATCCTGTTCATCGACGAACTGCACACCGTCATTGGAGCGGGCAATGCGGAAGGCGCGATGGATGCGGCAAATCTGCTCAAACCCGCGCTGGCGCGGGGCGACCTGCACTGCGTCGGTGCGACCACGCTGGATGAATACCGCAAGCACATTGAAAAAGACCCGGCACTCGAACGCCGATTCCAGCCCGTGATGGTGCAGGAACCCAACGTGGAAGACACAATCTCGATTCTGCGCGGCCTGAAAGACCGGTACGAGAGCCACCACGGCGTTCGCATCACAGACGATGCGATCATTGCGGCCGCGACACTGTCAGACCGATACATCAGCGACCGCTTTCTACCCGACAAGGCCATTGATCTTGTGGACGAAGCTGGCAGCCGGTTACGCATGGAAATCGATTCGATGCCGGTCGAAATCGATGAGGCCACTCGTCAGTTAACACGCATGCAGATCGAAGCGGCGGCATTGGACAGAGAGACCAGTGATGAAAGCCGCGAACGACTGCAGGATCTCAAGCGTCAGATTGCCGAGCGGGAAGAAACCACGAGCGAGTTGAAAGCTCGCTGGGAAACAGAAAAGGCGGCAATTTCCGGCATCAAGCCGCTGCGAGAAAACATCGAACGCCTGCGGACAGCTTTTCAGCAGGCCTTTTCAAGGGCTCAACAGACGCTGCTGAACGAAGACTTCGTCGAGGCTCAGAAAACTGAGCAGCAGCTCAAAGACGCCGAAAAGCAATTGAAGATCATGGAGCAGAAGTCCGCTGAACTCAATACCAACAAAGAAAACCGGCTGCTGCGGGAGGAAGTCACCGAGGAAGACATCGCCCGCGTCGTCAGTCTCTGGACGAACATCCCGGTTTCCCGCATGATGCAGGGTGAACGCGAAAAGCTGTTGCGGATGGAAGATGAAATTCACAAGCGAATGATCAACCAGCACGAAGCAGTCGAAGCCGTTTCAAACGCCGTCCGTCGAGCCCGCTCGGGCATGGGTGATCCGAACCGTCCGATTGGTTCATTCATATTCCTCGGCCCCACAGGCGTGGGCAAGACAGAGCTGTGTAAAGCACTTGCCAACTTTATGTTTGATGATGAACGCAACATGGTTCGCATTGACATGAGCGAGTTCATGGAACGCCACAGTGTCGCCCGTCTGATCGGCGCGCCGCCCGGATACGTCGGTTACGAAGAAGGCGGACGACTGACGGAAGCCGTGCGTCGTAATCCATATTGTGTGATCCTGCTGGATGAAGTTGAAAAAGCACATCGCGACGTATTCAACATTCTGCTGCAGCTTCTGGACGACGGCCGGCTGACAGACAG
>JAYSPO010000024.1:0-5038 GCA_043722015.1 Candidatus Kuenenia sp.
AAGCGTCGAAGGTTCATCAACCAACGGCCACGGCTTCAGGGCGGGGTCGATGATGGTGTCGAGTTTCCACAGGCCGATGATCTGAACGAACTCAACTTCGAGGGGAGGCAAGTCTTTGGGCGTCGTCCATGTCCACATGGCAGATTGTGTCAGCGGTTGGTCGCTGACTTTGAGCTGACCAAGAGTACCGGTGATCTCACACGAACCAGCGCTCACTCGCTGGCGAGTTTCAAACAGCTTCACGAACAGGTCACTGTGGTTCTCCAGCTTTCGGGCGAGCTGAATGCAGGCCGCGCGGCGAACCGATGATTCAGCGGCTAAATCGCTGAACACATTGTTGAGTTCTGGTTCCTGAAGGTACGCGCCGATTGCCTGCGTCAGACCGGGTTGATGAGAAAAAAACGTACTCATGATCTCAGCAGACGATGGATCAGCTTTCTCGGAATTGAAATCTTCCCATCGTCCGATTGGGTTGCCTGCCAGACTCTGTCGATCAGCGATCGCTACAAGAGTCTCGCCGATCCATTCATCACGAGCAGCCTCGGTGAAGCAATGGACCGTATCCGAGAAGTGCCCGGACTTTGTGGAAGCCTGCAACGCAGTGACGACAGTTTGAGGCGATGCGCCGATTTCTTTTTGATACGTCTGCAGGAATGCCTTCTGAAGGTCTGCAGATGTACCAATGCTGTCGATCTTCCAGCCACCACTATTGATGAACGTGATCGGCATGTTCGGCGTACCGTTATCTGATATCAACCAACCTGACGCTTCGCCATTGTCAATGGCAGTGACATCTGTCAAAGGCAGGGCAAGTGGTTCCACGAGCACGAGATCGGGAAATGCCATCGCCGACACCATGTACAGTTGCAGAAACAAGGCTTTGCTGTTGTTGACCGGCATCAGTTGCACAAGCTCCGTAAATCCTGCATCGACCTGCTCAATCGATCCTGACCGCGCTTGATAGGCAAGCTTCTCATAACCCTCGTTGAACGGTCGGCTATTCGTGGTATCGACAGTGCCGAATGTGGCCTCGTACCTTGCAAATTCTGTTTGCAGGGCGTCCTCGATTTCCGGACTGACCCTGTCAAGGAGAGGACTCAGGCGAAATGTCGTCTGGAAATACCACTGAATTCGACCTCGATGAGTAAACGAATCGGCAGCCTTCGCCCAGTCTTTAGCGGCGGTTGCCGCCTTAAGATTGGCGATCGCCATCCACGGACCGGGTTCGCGGAGGAAACGCCGGAGGGGAACAGGAAGCACCGGGCCTTCGTGTATTTTTCCTAGACCCTGTCTGGTTACATTCCACAAAATCCAGCGCCCCTTGTGCCCCACTTCCACAGTGACCGGCATTTGTTTCTGCTTCCAGCCCAACAGCCCAGGCCATCCAGAGGTTAGCAAAGCATGGGGTGATCCAGACATCATTCCTGCACCTCCTATTCCAGGCATTCCCATTCCGCCACTCATGCTTCCCATGCCGGAGTAGTTTTCAGGATCGGATGTTTCAAACAAGTTCAGGATGTCTCGAAGTGCTTTCTGAGTCTCCACAGGAACGGCGTCGTCCAGCTGCGTCCAGAGGTCATTCTCGATCTGACGCATCTGTTCCGGGAAAGGGTTGATCTCGGTGGTTTGAAGACCTGAAGAATCAACGGAGATTGTCGAATGCAGGGCCTCCTCCTTGAGATAGCGTTGATGCGTGGCTTTCAGGATTTCGTTGACCTTTGCAAGCTGCTCGGGGGTTAGAGAGAACATGCTCGCGTTCAGCAACGGACCGGACTCGTCGAAGTCCATCGCGGAATTGCTTTCACGCGATTGAATACTGCCTGCACCCATCATCTCGCCCAGACCGCCTGCCATTTCGCCCCCTATGCCCATTCCACCGCCCGCCATTCCACCGCCCGCCATTCCACCGCTGCTCATGCCACTGGCAGATCCTGATGACATCATCCCTCCCGGCATCGACAACGGGCCGCTATCTCCTCCGCTCATTGACAATGCATTTGCTGTGTCGTCCGGAGGTATCAAAATAGCCTTGGCACGTGCAGCAGAAATCATTGCATCGGCGTCAGATCTCGACTGCGATTGACGAGGTTGATCTGCATCAAAGTTCTGCAGCCATGCACTTAGTCCGATGAATATGCACCCCGTGACAATCACTCCGGCCAGAAAACCCATCGTCGTCCGACTGAGAGCCCACCGGTGGCGTTTGGCGGGAGACGCACCCAATTGAGCCGCTGCGATCAGATTTCGCACGGTCTCCATGTCCGTCTTCACTTCACTCGCCTGCTGATATCTGCGGTCGGGTTCTCGGGCCAGAGTTCTCAAGACCACTTCATCCAGCCGCACGTCCGTTTCGGCGCGTTCGGACGGCGGCGAGAAACGGCCAAGCGGCAACTCACCGGTAAGCAGTTCGTAGAAGACGACGCCCATCGAATAAATGTCGGCCCGATGATCGATGCCGGGCAGGCCTTCGATTTGTTCGGGGGCCATATAGGCCGGCGTACCCATCAGTTGATGAGTTCCCGTCAGCGTTGGCATCGTGGGCGATTGACCGAGCAGTCTCGCAAGACCGAAGTCGGCAATTTTGACGCGGCCGCGTTTGTCAATCAGGATGTTTTCCGGCTTGATGTCGCGATGCACGACGCCTTCGTCATGAGCGAACTGCAACGCGTCACACAACTGCCCGACGATGGCGAGCGTTTCCTGTGACGCCAGCTTTTTGATCGGTTCGGCTCGCAGAGCCTGTCGCAGAGTGACTCCATCCACGAATTCCATCAGCAGAAAATAGACGCCGTCGCGTTGTCCGAATTCGTACACCGTGACGATATGCGGATGACTGAGCGACGCCAGCAGCCGAGCTTCCCGAAGGAAGCGTTCTGCAAATCCAGGCGTGGTGGCCATCTCGCCGGGCAGAACCTTCAACGCGGCGACCCGATCAAGTTCCTTCTGACGGACCTTGAAGACGGCTCCCATGCCGCCCACACCCAGCAGTTGCTGGATCTCAAGATGCGGAAACGCGGCAGCCAACTGTTCAACCTCCGGCGGTTTCCAGGCGACGCGCGATCCATGGCCGCCATAGGTGGAACTCTTCATTCCCTGCTGCAGCAGACAGGCCGGACAAAATGTCTGACCGGAACTGGTCAGCAGCTCACCGCCGCAGGTTGTGCATGTGTTGGTGGTCATGAGTTTGTTTCCTGTAGGTCCATGTAGCTTGGACACTCATGTCCGAGATTCGACCAGACGACGTGCCCAAAAATCCTTCACGTCACCGTGGCGCAGCAATTGATTCCAACGAATGAGGTTGCGTGGTCGAAGCGACGGACATGTATGTCCATCCTACGATTTGCTATGCGGCTATTGCGAACGATCAACAATCGCTCTATTATCAGGAGAAGCAGTTTCCCGCGAACGTTACAGGGGATTTTGCAAAATTCTTTTACGAGCTTTTAATGACATCACCTGTCCCCAGTCCTGTAGCACGGCCAGCTCAGCGATTCGCGACGACGCGCTGGAGTCTCATCGTGCAGGCTCGAAACAGCGACGACATACCGGCACGAGCGGCGTTGGCAGGACTCTGCGAAGCGTATTGGTTGCCGGTGTATGGTTTTATGCGGCGGCAGACAAATGATGTTCACGAGGCGCAGGATTTGACTCAGGGATTTTTCGCCAGTCTGCTTGAACGCGACGCTTTCGCCGAACTGCATCCCGATCGCGGACGGTTTCGATCATTTCTGCTGGCTGCGGCGAAACACTTTGTCTGCAACGAAAGGGACAAACAGAAGACCGTTGTCCGGGGTGGTAAAGTCGTTCTCCATTCGCTCGACTACGAATTCGGCGAACGCGAATTATCGCACGAGCTAAGTCGCGAACAATCCGCCGAAGCCATTTTTGAACGCCGCTGGGCGGTCGCGATGCTCGACCGAGTCCTCAATCGCATGCGTGCCGAATACGAGTTCAGCGGAAAAACGACGTTGTTCGAATGCGTGTCACCTTTTCTTTCCGGTGATCACAATGGTGAAGGTTATTCTGGTGTCTGCGAGACTCTGCAGCTCAGTCCCGAAGCCGCGCGCGTCGCCGCTCATCGGATGCGGAAACGCTATCGTCAGATTCTGCGAGAAGAGATTGCTCATACGACGGCCATCCCGCAGGAAGTTGATGACGAGATCCGCCATTTATTCGCGGCGCTGCGACGATCGTAAATTCCCGCCAGAGCAACAGTCGCGGCGTCCTGCCGCGAAAGTTAAACGCATTGTGACCAAATCCGGAGCTGACATGGAGACGGGCCCGCCACAACGACAGGCCGAATCGAGTTCGTTATCCTGCGGACCGATTGTTCACTGCCCGTTGCTCTCCACCTCTGGCAAGAACTCGGTGACCCTTAGTGAATGGACTCAGAACTGTCCATGCAGGGACTTGCACCCTTCCAGTCAATCGCCCTCACAGGCGCACTCGCTCATTCGTTCCGCGACTGTGATTCAACGGAAAAACTGCCGCACATCCGAAAATCTGCCACTCCGGTGGACACCTACGAACAGACGAATTTGTCACCTTGGAAAGCAAAGTTCGCATAATGCTCCTTTTTCCTTCCCCGATCTGAGATTCTCAACATGAAAACACCACGAACCGACCGTTCTCGCATTCGTTTTGTCGCGATGATCGCCCTGATGATCGCTCATTCACTGCACGGTCCTTCTTACGCCACGGCACAGGATCCAGTGGCGGGGCAAACGCGTAACGACTTGCTGAAGAATTTCGTGGAAAACTGCGTTCTGATTGAACCGGGGACGGAAAAATTTCCTCAGCAATTTCAGATGGGACGTCATTTCGAAAGTCCGTTCACGCTGCCGCAACGCACGGTCGCCATGTCGCAGTCGTTTCGCATCAGCAAGTTTGAAATGACTCAGGGACTTTACGCAGCAATCACTGGCGCAAATCCCAGCCGCTGGAAAGGACCACGCAACTCCGTCGAATCCATGTCGTTCCTGGATGCCGAAGTATTCTGCACGAAACTCACGGCGCAGTTACGCGCCGCCAAACTGAT
>JAYSPO010000025.1:0-4395 GCA_043722015.1 Candidatus Kuenenia sp.
CGGCAGTTGCCGGACCGGTGACAATCGTGCCGTTTAGACATAGGGAATCGCGGCACCCTCGCAGCTTTCTCAATGGGCGTTTGTCGTCATTTCGACTGCGCCATTCGACGGCGAGGCGAGCACTCGCAAATCAAATTGTTGGCTGCTCCGGTGTGTCGGACCGGAGCAGGCAAGACAACTTCGGTTTCACGCTTCGGCCGTGACCAAGCGGTTGATAAGGATCCTTTTTTCGGGTCGGTCGATATGACCAGAGCAGTTTGGGAACGATAAGCATCTGCCTCAGGACGGTTCATCCTGAGGGACCAACGGCACCGGTATATCTGCCGCCAGTTTTGTCGAATTCTGGCATAGCCTTGCCAGAATTGCCGCAAATTCCTGGCGCAAATGTCGCCCCGGAACCCATATTCCAGCACGACTTGGGGACATGGAGTTTCTGGCAATCTCATTTGGCGACTGGCTGTTCTACCTGGCTCTCCGGCAGCTTCGCCTTCCAGCGTACGACCTCGTCGGGCCGGTTCGTGGATTCGTACAATTGGATGAGTCTGTCGATGGTCGCCCTGATGTGCCGTTGCGCCGTGGGAGGTACCTCGTCCTTGTGCAGATTGAGACCTTCAAACGCCTGCAGCAACAGCGGCTCGGCTTCTTCGTATTTCCCCTGCCCGATGAGTGTACCGCCAAGCAATGACTGGGCATTGAAGTACAACCACGTGTCCGGCAACTTGACAGAACGGATTTCGACGCACTCACGAGCCAGTGGCTCAGCGTCTGCGTACATTTCAGATTCCATGAATGCTTCTGCGGCGACGGCCAGACCCGAAGACAATTGGATCTCGTCGGACTGAGTTCGCAGAATCTGCAGTCGGCTCAGCGCCAATTTCTTTCCTTCCTCCGGCCTGCCAGCAAGTCGGTAGGCTTCCAGAAGAGCACCTCCTGCCTCCAGCGTCTTCGGATGTTCGACACCATGCGAGCGAGTGTAAGTCTCCAGCAACTTTTCATACAGGTCCACGCCATCGTTGAATTGCTCGGCGCCCATATAAGCGACCCCAAGGTTGAAGGTCGCGATCAGCGTCTCCTGATGATCCGCGCCAAGTTGTCGGCGAAGAACATCGACAGACCGCGCGAGCAACGGAAGCGACTGTTTCGCCTTTCCTGCATGGATCAGAGCTAATGCGAGGTCATTTAACACCAGAAGCGTACGATCTGCATTCTCCCCAAGTAACCGCGTGTGCTTCTCAAATGCATCTTCGAGGAAGGCGACGGCCATATCGGCCTGACCACGGCCGTCGCAGGCGACTCCGAGGTTCCACATCGTGACGAGCGTTTGGTCGTGTTCAGGGCCCAGTTCCTGAACATCCAATGCGAGCGTGTCTCTCAGAAAGGGCACCGCCTTGTCCCACATCTGTGCCTGGCTGTACGCAAAGCCGAGTTTGTGCCTTGTGTCCAGTCGGTGCCGTGTCTCACCCTTTCGTTCGAACCTGGCGAGTGCCTTCTCTTCCAACGAAACTGCCTGTTCGGCACGCCCTGCTTTCGCATACGAATTACCGAGGTTACCCATGAGGATCAATGTGTTGTTATGGTCCTGCCCATAAAGTTGTGTTGACACCGCAAGCGCTTCTTCCAGCAATGGGACCGCTTCCGCTGCGCGGTTGGAATCACTCAGCCTCAATCCCAGGTTATTCATCGGAAGGAGAGTTTTTGCATGCACCGAGCCGAAGACGATTCGGTGCCGCGCGAGGCTCTGCTGCAGCATGGGGATCCCGTCGCTGTAGGCTTCCGCCAGGCACAGCGTCTCCCCCAACAGCCTCAACAGCTCTAACGTATTCGGATCGTCCTCACCAGCATTCGTCGTCTGTTCAGAAATCAGGCGGTGGCCTTCGGTTCGGAGTCGCGCGAGGGATTCAGCGTGCTTTTCATGCTGTCGAGTACGACCATAGAATTCCAGCAGTTTACTAAACGCAATAACATGGTCCACAGGTTCGACCAATTCCGTGGCTGCAATGAAATCACGTTCGGCCGTCAATTTGTCCCCAGCCATTTCGTAGGCTTCGGCACGACTGAGATTTGCATAAAGGTGAGTTGGGCGGAGAGCAAGGCAGCCTGTATAGTATGCAATGGCCTCGTCAAAATGCTTATCGACTGCCAACCGATCACCCAGGAAGTACATTGAGTTGAAGTGATCGGGCTGAATTCGCAACGCTTCCTGGTAGGCATGATTTGCCGCCTTTCGGTCTCCTCGCCAGCCAGCGGTGTGCCCCGGCAAATAATAATCCAGGGCGATTGTCGCGGGCGTGGCGTTGTACTGGACCAGTTCGCGATCACAGGCATCAGTCTCCTGAAGGACTCGATAACATTCACTTCGCACCCAATAAAATGCTTTCGTTGGTGTGTGGAATTGTTCTGCACGCTGCAGATGCTCCAGTGATTTTCTGGCACTCTCACCTGTCCTGACCCAGCGAGGGCCATGGTCAGCCAGACACAAAAGCGTTTCGTAAATTGTATCCCGTGCGCGTGACTTCTGGGCCACAGACAGGGAACTCGACTCTACATTCTGCAGCCAGTTGTCCTGATCCAAAACACCGAATGGGCTGAGCGTTCCTTCCGCAGCAATATCACCCGACAATTCTTTGCTATAAGTCATGCGATCCTGCGCGTCACGGGCACTGGCGAGTAACTCTTCATAGCGTGCCTGGTCCTTATGACGTTTCTGCAAATCCGCAGACAATTCAGCCACGCGTGCGGCAAATCCGGATGCAGAAAGTTGGTTCTGCGACACCAGCGCTGTGGCTTCGGTCATCGGCTTCTGTGCCAGCGACAGGTCTCCGGCCGCGATGGCCGTCTCAACCTCGCGCATGGCTAGTTCAACGCGCTCGCGCACCCTATCAATCCGTGCTGCTTCCCGGTAGCTGCTGTATCCCAGTAAAGCTCCGCAACCTGTCAGCACGACAACGCCAACCAGTCCCCAGGACAGACCTGTGCGGTGGCGTTTCAGATATTTCTGAACCCGATAACCCAGGGCCGGCGGACATGCCTGAACGGGCTCATCACTGAGGTAACGCTCCACGTCGGCTGCGAAGGCACTGGCGGATTCGTAGCGTCGCGCACGGTCCTTTTCCAGGGCCTTCATCACGATCCAGTCCAGTTCACCGCGAATCGAATGGCTCAGCTTTCGAGGGTCAACTTTGCGTTGTTCGGAAATGGTCGAGAGCGAAGCGACCGCCAGTGTGCTGATGCGTTCGCTGGGTTTGACCGGTTCGTCCTCGCGAATGATTCGTCGCATTTCATCGAAACCGGCTTGTTTCAAGGTTTCGCTGTCGAACGGTGTCGTGCCCGTCAGCAGTTCGTACAGCAGCACGCCCAGCGAATACACGTCGCTGCGTGTGTCAATGTCCAGGCCGCTCACTTCTGCCTGTTCGGGACTCATGTACAGCGGTGTGCCGATCATCTGCGACACCTGAGTGACCAGAGTTCGCTCGGTCAGTTCCTGATCAATCGCCTTGGCAATGCCAAAGTCGATGATCTTTACGACCGGTTTGCCATCGTGCAGCGTGATCAGAATGTTGCTGGGTTTGAGGTCGCGGTGGATGATGCCCTTCTGATGGGCATGCTGGACGCCGTGACACACATCGATGAACAGCGTCAGTCGCTGATCGGTGTTCAGCTTTTCCCGATCACAGTAGTCGGTGATCGGAATCCCTTTGACCAGTTCCATCACAAAGTACGGCCGCCCCTGCTCCGTGGCGCCTGCGTCCAGGACTTTGGCAATATTCGGATGATCCATCAGGGCCAGGGCCTGGCGTTCGGCTTCGAATCGCGCGACGACCTGCCCGGTGTCCATTCCCAGCTTAATGATCTTGAGAGCCACTTTGCGCCGGATCGGTTTGGACTGCTGCGCGTGGAAGACCGTACCCATCCCGCCTTCGCCGATTTGTTCCAGCAGTTTGTAGGGACCGATCATCGGATGGCTGGCGACATCGATCTTTGGCGCCTCGCCAATGACCGTTTCATCCAGCGTTTGTGACGGTCCAAATGCATCGGGTTCAAAGGCAGGCTTGGCTAAGAAACTCCCTCCCTCGCGGTCGTGCCGCAATAATTCCAAGAGCTCTTGCCGAATCCCGATATTGCTTCCGCATTGTTCATCCAAATAAGCATTCCGCTCCGACTCTGATGCCAGACCGATTAAACTCAAGAACAACGATTTGGCGTTACTGTCGGGTTTCATTTTACGGGCTCAACGAACACAACGATGGATTGGAACACCAAGCCGCTGGCCCGAGAGGTCTCAGGCCAGCACAATATGCACTCTTTCGCATTCCCTGCTCTCAGGGAGAAGTGGGAATTAGTAAATAATACCTCGTTTCGCTCGTTACGGCGGTCTTACCCTTGCCTGTTGTCCCC
>JAYSPO010000026.1:0-7909 GCA_043722015.1 Candidatus Kuenenia sp.
TCAACGCCACTTTGTCCCGTAATTGTCCTTCCCAGATTCGAACGATGTATCGCAATAACTGAAATGGCAGCTGCGGATCAGGGAAACTCTTGTGTTCAAACAGAATGTAGACGAAACCGTTCTCACCACCACGAAATGACAACTGAAACAGCAGATCCGAATGACGTTCACGCAGCTCGACATCCACAAATGAGCCAGCGACGATTGCCAAAGTTGCAAGGTCCACCTCCGCAAGAACGTCCGCCGGCAGTGTACGCGACATTAAGTCTCGCGCATCTTCGAGGTTGGAGAATGCGTATTTAACAAACTGATCGTGTGGGTTGGATAATTTATCGTCACTCATTGTTCCATTGCTTCCAGAAGTGTTGGTCAGAACTCACGACAGATGTTCTGCAGCAATGGAATGAATTTCGCAAATGCCCGCGCTCGGTGACTCAGGCGATGCTTCACAACAGAACTGAGTTGTCCGAATGTCAGATGATATTCGGGAATCAGGAAATACGGATCGTAACCGAAGCCACCGTCGCCGTTTGCCTCATGCAGAATTCGACCGCGACAGGTGCCTTCACAGGCGACGCGAATTTCGCCCTCGGGATTCGAAAGGGCGACACTGCAAATGTACCCCGCTCCGCGTTTTTCGTCAGGAATGGCGGCGAGGTCCAGGATCAGTTTCGCATTGTTCTTTTCATCGGTGGCCCCGGCACCGCTGTACCGAGCTGAATAGATTCCTGGAGCCCCGTTCAGCGCATCGACCATCAAGCCACTGTCTTCACCGATGACCCACTGGTTCAATTGTCGTGCGACCTGTGATGCTTTCTTCGCGGCATTTTCAGCGAATGTCTGGCCATCTTCTTCAACGTCCGAAACGTCAGGGAAATTGGTCACGGGAATTACGGTGAAGCCGACCGCAGCGAGAATCTCACTGACTTCTTTTGTCTTCTTCCTGTTGCGGCTGGCAAGAACAATCGTACGGGATGACATTTTGACTCGGGCGGGATTGAGGATCAAAAAAGTTGTGGCAATGTCGAGCAGTATATCACACGATCGCCAAGCATAAGATACGCGGAAATGAAGCCTATCAAACGGTTGCACCAAATCAGTTCGCCAGCTTGATGAGCTTCCATGCACCCGCCATGACTGTGAGAATAGGAAGTACAGGCAATATGGAGGCACGAAAAACAAGCGTCGAACTAGTTTTTCAGCAATCACGACAGGCCCGATGTGGCTGCTGCGTCGCGTGAAAAATGCAGATATTTGAACAGAATCACGGTTGGCGGAACCTCAATCCTGCGATCTGGCATCTGCCTTGCCGGAATTGCGATCGTTTGCCACCATTCGTCGGAATCGAATAGCCGTCTTCCCACCTGGATTGCAGTCAACCTCCCACCCGCACTGCATCGTCAAAGTACTGGTTTATTCCGTGCCAAGCGCCTCCACTCCCGGAAATCAAATGCAGAATCATGCCCCGCGAAGGGCGATGGCCGTCTGCTGCGTAATAGGGTTGGCGGTGTGCCTCAGCGGATGTCATGTCACACCGAAGACGACATACTCAAGCGAATTGCCGTCTCAGCACACCGTCAATTCAAAGCACTTCGTAATTCACAGCAATGTGAAGCTGGATTCTGACAACGTGCTGGTGCAGGAACTGCAGGAACTGCGGGAACGCCTGTTTGCCACATTGCGACTTCCGGAACAGCGCGATCCCGTCAATGTGTACCTGTTCAGCGATGAAGCGTCATATCGTTACTACATGAATACCACGTGGCAGAATCTTCCTCCGCGGCGCGCCTACTTTGTGGGAACTACGCGGGAGCTGGCTGTCTACTCTTTCCTGAGTTCAAAGGTGCAGGAAGATCTTCGTCACGAGTTTACTCACGGGCTGTTGCATGGCAGTCTGAAGACCGTGCCACTCTGGCTGGATGAAGGTCTTGCGGAGTACTTTGAAATCAATCCGGATATCCCCGATGCCGTTCACGCGGAACATGTTCTGAAATGGGAAACTGCAACGCAGGAAAACTGGAGTCCGAATCTGTTTCGCCTTGAAATGCTGACAGATTTTCGTGACATGACTCAGCGTGATTATGCGGAAGCATGGGGCTGGGTCCACTACATGCTGCAGACATCGGATGAGACGGCTGAAGTGCTGCTTCAGTATCTCGCAGGTCTTGAGTCGTCAAGAACGCCGCCGCGATTGCTGAAGTCCCTCGAAACCGCCGTGCCGACCTATTTCAACGATGTGCAGACACATGTTGTGCGGATGCACAATCCGCAATCCGCGAACGCATCTCGCTAGCCACCGGGCAGACTACTCACGTTCCCAAACTGCCGGCAGCGTCTCCGACGCCGTGCCATAGGTCTGCGAAACCACAAAGCCACTGGCCTGAGACATGTAGAAGATCCGTCCGTTGGAGACCACTGCTCCAAGGCATTCGCGGGAGTCGATCGCCGGCCCGGTTGAGACCAGCTTGCCACCGTCGGACAGATCAATCATGTCCATGTTCGCGCCCAGAACATACGGTTCTGAAAGTGTGAAACGGCAGCACGCATAGTTGTGTCCGATGCTGTCAACGACTTTACCGGTCTGTCGGTCAAACACATTGCCTTTACCGCGAAGCGCGTTCGAGAAGATGAACTTCTCTCCGACGGTGACAACGTTTAAGGCCGACGTCACCGGGTCCGATTGCCATACCAGTGAGCCGTCTTTGGCATTCAGGCACCAGACAAAGCGATCGTCCGTACCCTCTTTAGCCCGGTTGAAACCGCCAATGTAAATGCGTCCGTCGCGGGCGCTGAGCGTACATTTCGAGGTGACATAATAATCGGTTGTCAGCCAGACGACGTCGCCGGTTTTTGGGTCCAGACAGGCGGTCAGCCCGTTGTTCTTCTCGGGCAATCCGCGACGCTTGCGCTGGCTGGCGGCGTAGCCGAAGAACGAAGAATAGTACAGTTTGCCGTCGAGCAGACAGATGCCACAATCGTTGCCGCCACGCCCGTACTCGGAGAAGTCTTTTTCCCAGACGACCTTCCCCGTATCCATGTCCCACGCCCAGACTCGCGGATGATGGTCTTTCGGGTAGTACGGATTGTCGTTGGAGTAAATCCAGCTCATCACCTCGCGGCCTTCACGCTCGACGGGATCGCCGCGGAAGATGAACGGTTTTTCAGTTCCCTGAGCGGCATACTCGCCCGAACCGGACGCATAGATGGCCACATTGCCCTGGACGACCGGCGGAAACTGACGACTCCAGCTGGGTGAACCGGTGAAGGGGGCTTCCCACAACAGTTTGCCGGTCGCAGCGTCAAGACAGCGCATCTGCGACTGGCCGAGTCCGCCCTGAGGCACAATCAGCTTGCCGTCAATGAATAACGGCGAAGTAAACGACAGATAAACGTCGGGCCAGTACCGTCTCCACAACAATCGACCTGTGTCCTGCTCGACGGCCATGATCTGGCCTTCAGCGGTGTGCATATACAATCGCCCGCCGCCGCAGACTGGCAGGTGCTTGACGGTGCCTTCCAGCCGCCGCGCCCAGCGCATTCGCAGGGGAGGCTTTAGTCCCTGATCGTTGGCATTCGTGCCACTGAAGTCGCCGTAGTTGGTGTACCAGTCGAATTTTGAGTCCGCCAGCGGACCCGTGAGCGGGCTGCGGATTTTCCACACTTGCAGGTCGTTTTCCGGCAGCGGTGCTGTACCGTCAGGACCCAGAACGTACAGATAGCCGTCTTCGCAGGGAACGTAGATGTGTCCGTCAGCGACTGCCACAGGAGCTGTGATCGGCGCACCAAACGCCGTTGTGAACGAAGTCGTTTCGCCTTCGTGCAGCGGCACAATGTAAAGCTTGCTATCGAGCCCTCCATAAACCGCATGATCACGAGTCAGCACGGGCGCACAGATGGAACCGGCCGCGCAGAGCACGTCTGGTTCTTTCTGTCCCGGGCTGTGGCGGCAGAGACCGACACCGTGTTCCGGGCGAACCCGGTAGACATCGCTGCCGCGAATGCTGACCGACGCAAAACTGAGCAGGCCATGCAGGTCGATGGATGTTTCGGTTCCAGGCAGGAAGGCTGTTTCCACCTTGTCGCCTGCAAGCCGCAGGATTTCCACGCGACCCGCGTTGTCGCGGCGGTGCCATTGCACGTAGACGTTTCCAGCCGCATCGGCACTCTGGCCAAACGTCGCGGGGAATTCATCGCCGGCATACTCCGGGATCTCTCCGACAGCCCGCAGCTTCGGGCTGTCACCGGCATCATCCAGAAAGATTGTTCGTCCACCCGCAGGCATGACAACCGTTTTTCCCACCAGGCAGATATCCCGCGAGCAGACAAAGTGATCTCGCCATGTGACACGATCGCCACGAAAGGCCAGCCATTCTTCGCCCTTCCAGCGATCACCGGGAAAGCCGACAACTTCCTTCACAAAGTCCCAGGTCCAGACAACGTCGCCATGCGGTTTGACCGCGTAGACACGCGCACCGAGCGTCGCAAAGTAGACACGATCTTCGCCCACCACGGGCGACGTAAACACGGGCTCGGCACAGTCGATTTCCTTCACCACGGCACCGCTGTCACGGTCAAGCACATAGTAGTTCCCAGCCATCGTGCCGACATGCACGTACTTGCCGATGACCGCCGGAGCGGCGACATTATTGCAGTTGCCGGCGCCTCCAGGTGTCGCAAACTTCCAGACAACCTTCAGCGTTTGAGTGTCAATCGCAAACACCACTCCGGAAGCATCCACCACAAACGCCTTCCCGTGGCTCACAACGGGCGCGGCCAGAACGGCGTCAGTCAACGGAATGGCTGCGACAAGCCCGAGTCGCGTGGGCAGCAACACGTGAGACGCATCCCCGGAGTGCTGCGCATTGCCCTGCAACTGCGGCCAGTCATCCGCGACGGTCGTGGCCTGCACACCCATCATGCAACCCAATGCGAATGCCAATGCCGGAAAGCCGTTTGAGCTGTTCATCGTGGATTCTCGCTACCGTGATCGGATCAAACCACCGACCATTGTAACCTGAGTGCGGCTGGCGCGGAAGGACTGCGGTGACCTGTGCAGGGTCGGCCATTTATTGACCATGCGCAACTTGTAGGGTGTGACAAGCAATGCGCAGGCACACCGGACTTACAGACATGGTGTGCCTGCGCTGGCGATTGTCACACCCTACAAATTCACAAACTGACCGGCTGTGATGACCCGTGGTAATTGAGGTCCTGGCTTGAGCGGTCGAACAGTACCAACCAACACAGCTTGTTGATCAAGACAAGGAAGTGCCTTCATGCCCGGCTTGCGCAAACCACCGGAGTTTTCATTTTCAGGTGAGACCCAGGTTTCCATCGAGTGCTGAAGAACGACTCGTGTGTCAATTCATTGACAAAGTTCGTGTTCATTCCCAGCTTTGGCTCCAAGTTTGACGCCAATTCAGGATTTTCCTGCTACCTTCCGTGGCGGAGGTTGATGGATCCAGCCTCAAGATCATTCTAAGAGAACATCGGGAGAAGACTGCGTGACAATTGTGCCGGACCAGATACTGCGATGTTTGCTGATTAATCCCGAGTTCCGCACTGAATCCTTCTGGAGCTTCACCGCCGCTTGTGAACTCAAGGGCGCGAAGTCAATTTCGCCACCGCTTGGTTTACTGACGGTGGCTGCGATCCTACCGCAACAGTGGGAGTTTCGCCTGGCCGACCTGAATGTGCGACCGCTGTCAGAGGCGGATTGGGATTGGGCCGATCTGATTTGTACCGGCGGTATGTTGCCTCAACAGCCAAGTACGCTCGAGATTATTGATCGGGCTGTGGAAGAGGACAAGTATATCGTCGTAGGAGGCGCTGATCCTTCCAGTCAGCCAGAGCTTTACCGCAAAGCTGACACGCTTGTCGTTGGCGAGGGGGAGGAAGTCATTCCGCTTTGGCTGGCTTCCTGGGCTGAGGGGAATCCAGGAGGCGTCTTCCGGGAAAGAGCCAAGCCCGACATCACGACGTCGCCGACCCCACGCTTCGACCTGATCGAATTGTCGGCATACATGCAGATCAACATCCAGTATTCGCGTGGCTGCCCCTTCAACTGCGAGTTCTGTGACATCATTGAACTCTATGGTCGCAGGCCGCGGACGAAAACGTCCGATCAGATTTCGAAAGAGCTGGATGCTCTGCTCGCGATTGGCTATTCCGGGCAGGTTTTTATCGTGGATGACAACTTCATCGGCAACAAGGTTAACCTCACGAAGCACTTACTGCCGGGCCTGATTGAATGGAATCGTAAGAATCGGTATCCGTTCTTTTACACGACCGAGGCGTCTCTGAATCTCATGGACGATGAATCGCTGATGACGCAGATGCGTGCGGCGGAGTTTCGCAGCGTGTTCTTCGGCATCGAAACGCCAGACCCGGACGTACTGCGAATCACACAGAAGAAGCAGAACTCATATCGCCCAATCCTGGAGCGGATTCATAAGCTCTACGCTCACGGCATGGTTGCTTACGGAGGTTTCATTCTGGGACTGGATGGAGAGAAAGATGGCGTCGATGAATTGATGATTGAACTTATCGAGGATGCATGCATCAACATGGCGATGGTTGGGCTGCTCGTGGCGTTACCCAATACGCAGCTCACTCGACGACTGTTGCGGGAACGTCGGCTGCTTTCTATCAGCGGCGACCTGATTGAATCGGAACAGGAAATGTTTACTTCTGCCGGGGCAAGCGACCTTGATGCGCAGCATCTCGACCAGACGATGGTTGGCCTCAATTTTCGCACACAGCGCAGCCGGCAGAGAATCATGGAAGACCTGGTGCGTGTCGTATCAACCGTCTATGAGCCACAACGCTATTTCGATCGAGTGTTGCGTTTGTCGAAACAACTCAAACCTGTATCCCGGCATCGCCCGCGCTGGTTTGCGGTCAAACGGGATCTGGTGGCTTTCGTGAAACTGTCCTGGGCGATGACAAAGGACAGTGAGACTCGATATTACTACTGGCGAAATCTCCTGGCAGCAATTCGGCTGGGAGCGGCAGGTTTCGGTACGATGGTTGAACTGATGGGCGCCTATCTGCATTTTAAAATCCAGGTAAACAGCAGCGTCGCCGAAGTGCGGCGGCAGATTCCGATTGCAGCAGAAAAAGATCGCAAACTGGCGGAGCTCGATGGGGAATCGCACAGCCTGGAACTGGTTATTCTGCATGACCATTGTGCATAATCGGTCGCTGCGAGAAACTGTGCCGGCGGAACACGGATCAACGAGCGAGGACGCCCCGGGGACTTCGAAGTCATGAAAATCGAACAGGCACTTCGCGCCATTGCGGCGAAATCCAGTTTGAAGTACGCAGACGTAGCAGCAGGTGATGTCGGCGGATTGAAACTGCGAATGAAGTACACAGCACTGGATTCAGGACCTGAAGCTGAGAGTGGTTCACTATCGCCCGCTGCCGAACTTCCCGACAGGCGGTATCTGATTGCTTCCATCACAAAGCCCATCGTGGCCATGACTGCCGTGCAACTGGCGGCCGAAGGACGTCTCGCACTCAACGATGCGGTGCGCGATCATCTTCCGGGATTTCATCGCGGACCTCTGCGTCAGATCACGATCCGCCATTTGCTGACGCACACGTCGGGCCTGCCCGACATGCTGCCGCAAAATACGGAACTGCGCGCAGCTTCTGCAACGACTCAGGATTTTGTGAACGCCACAGCCGAGGTGACGCCGGATTTTGTGGCAGGCACGGATTGCCGATATTCGAGCATGGGATTTGCTGTGCTTGCCGCGATCATTGAATCGATCACTCAGTCAACGTGTGCCGACCATCTGCTGCGCAATGTGCTGCTGCCTGCCGAAATGAACAGCACATGGCTTGGCCTGCCATCCGAAGCTGTCGATGAACTCCTGCCGACTGTGCTTCCGTGTGACTTGCC
>JAYSPO010000027.1:0-10159 GCA_043722015.1 Candidatus Kuenenia sp.
GAGCCGATCGTTCTCCATAAGCAGGCAATGCCAGCAGCCGATCCACCAGCAATTCAAAAGCCGTTGGTGATTCATCCGCGATGAAGGTGGCAACCTCGTCCGGCGTCGGAGGCAGCCCGGTCAGATCCAGACTGACACGGCGAATCAACGTCCGGCGATCCGCTTCCGGCTGCGGCGTAAGACCACGACTCTCCAGCTCCGCCGCGATAAACGCATCGACAGGATTCCGTTGCCAGTGCTCGTTTAACGTCGCCGGAATTTCGACCGGCGTGCGCGGCTTCAGCGACCAGTGGTCGCGGTCGGATGCTGTGATGGGTGGTTCGACGTAGGATGCGTTTTCGGCGCTATGTTCGTCGCCGCGGGATGGTGGCGCTACCAGTGCGGCGCAGGCGGCGATGGAGAGGTGAACGACGAATCTGACCACTTTGCGATCCCCTGAGTTGTTCATCATATTGAGCATACGGCGAGCGGCCTGCGTCAGCGAGCCGGTACATTGCGATTTGTGCGTATTGTCACCGTCTCGGTTGAGTCGCGGTCGTACCGGTGGGCTGACGCCCAACCGCTCGCCGGTCGCAAACAACGCATACCGAAGTCGCGTGTTTCTTTTTGATCGATTCCGTACTGCTCCAGCGTGGCCGCAGTTTCGCCACTTATATCAACAAGTTCCGGTGCTTTGGACTGCATGCGAAACGCGAGTTCGTACGCTCGAATGCGAGCGGCGAGTTGATCGTTCTGATCGCGTTCGGCCAGATGTGTTGGTTCAGCGATTGAATGAATGTCAGGTTGCGACGCTGGGATTGCCCATCAAAATGCTGCCAGTGTTCATCTGATACACCGACTGCGGATGATTGACGCTGCCGCCGTGCAGCGATCTCACGACGCAGATGTCGTCGGCACACTCGGCAATATGCGGCAGAAAGTCGCGGATCCCCAGCCCCGATTGACCTCGTGGACGGAATCGGCCCTCCATGCATGAACAACCAGATCACACGACTGGCCCGTGGCACAAAATGCGTCGCCGCAATTCCCCGCCCACCATCCGCAGCAGCCAACGCCGCATAGGCCAGCATCCCGGCACCAGCCCCCGCCTGAGCGAGAAAGTCGCGCCTTGAATGCTGGTTGACAGAGACGTTCGGGAACATCGAATTCACCCGTTTGGATCGTGCGTGGCCAAACACCTGAATTGAGGCGTTGGTGCCCGATTTACACGGCTCGATTGTAGTGCAGAATTTCCCGGAAGCTATACCGAGCGTGGTCGAGAATTACACATTCGTTTAACCGCGTGGGCAACGCCACGCGCTCGGGAAGCGATCCAGCGGGAAGTTGCAAGCGCGGCCCGCTGGGCACCCGATGCCGAGGCGTTCGCGATCGAATTCAGCGACCGTCAATTGTTCTCTGCTGCTCGCCTAATTGCTGAGGCCAACCTTGGGCTCTTCACAATTCTTCAACGCCAAGACGGCCATTGCGGTGCCGGCGTGGCTGATGAAGTGGTGGTTGTCCTTGAACAGCGATCGCGTGTACCAGCGACCGCTTTCGCGTTGATTGGACTTGAGCCACATCACGCCGTTGCGTATGACAGCATCTGACGGCGAGACATCGGCACGTCGCAGCGCGTACAGCACAAATCCAGTGCCGTAGCCGTCACTGTGTTCGGTGTCCTGTGCCAGATCGTCACCGCGTTTCCAGTCGCCGAGTGTCGCCAACGCCCAGCCACCGTCAGGCTTTTGCAGTGCCGTGACCTGCTGGATTGTCGTTGCCTTTTCTTCGGCCGTGAGCAGATCCGGAACATAGCTGTTGGCCCATAGCAGCATCGCCTGATGATGCAGTGTTGGTGGAGCATTCGCTTTCAGCCAGCGACGAATTCCTTCCATGCCCTTCTGGGCGGCCGGTGTTGCCGCATAGTCATCCGGTGCGACTCCGACGGCGATCGCAGCCAGAGTCACGCCGTAATGATCGTCTGATTCCATCGGTGGCCAGTCGCACTTGAGCCAGCTGAAACCGCCGTCTTCTTTTTGCACCGTCCACATGCGATCCAGCGCGGTTCGAGACACGGCGTGAAGTCTTCCTGTGGTCGCCGCATCATTGAACGCCAGAGCCGCAGCGGCTGCCACAACTTCCGCATCCCAGCGAGGCCCCTCGTTGGCCCATCGCGTCTGCACAAGTTCTTCCGCAAATGCACGGACCTGAGTGTGTGCCGTCGTGTCCGCTGAAATCGCCGGCCGTGCGTAGAGATACGCGAAGTTTGTGTGACAGGTAAAACACTTGCGATCCTTCTGCCATGTGAGTGCCGCGGAATCCAGAAAATGAGCCGCCTTCTCCAGCGACAACTCTTTGGCCACCGGCTCGTCGGCCTGATTTGGCCCCGGCGCGACGACGCTCTCCAATGTCACTCCATCGTCGGCTAACAATGCCTCCCGACCGCAAACACACAAGCACGGAATGAGAAAACTGACAGTCGATAAGCATAAAGCCCGCATGATTTTCGTTCCTGGATGAGACATCTTTATTCAGGGTCAGCACAGTTGACCAGCAGGTAAGCCGCTGACGACTCTATCCAGTCAACCGTCGTCTGGCAATTCTGAGCCGAATTGGACCGGTTCATTCGTGCCTCTGTCTGGGTTGAGATGAGCAACAACTTCCCTGGTCACAAGGGCGTTGCTGTACCTTGTTCGCGGGCGGATTCTCGATTTGTCGGTGTTTTTTGAATCGACGGTCAAGGCGATCCTTGCTGCCAAATGAGGCTTGTTTTTGAACAGGAGGAAACGGAGAAATCCGGGGGGGAGTTGAGTTGTTGTTCATCTCTGTTTTCTCCTGTTCAATTCCAACTTACAGGTTTCCCGCAGAGTTGGGTGTGTCGGGCGTCGGTTTGCGCGGCGGGAGCGCACCAGCGTAGGCTGGGATCGCAGGGATGTTGAGTTGATCATCAGCCCACGGCAACAGGAAATCGGGACTTGCACCTTCGGTCGAGACGAACTTGATCCCCTTGACAACCGCAGCGAACTGTTGTTCTGCCGCTACCGAATCAGACTTATTGGAGGCAAACGAGATTCCGCCGTCAGCGGTGGACAGTCCTGTTGCAAACGATTCGCACTGGACGGCAAGGTTGCCTTTGACCTGCACTGAGCTTGTCTTCACTCCCTGCACTGCACCAATGCACCCGGTGACGTCGTAGAACGAATTATTTGAGAACTGAATCTGATCCAGGGTGCCCATCATGCTGAGCCCTGTACGCACACTGGCAATTCGGTTGTGTTGCACATCCATGTGGCGGACAGAATTCTCGAACGTCATCGCTGTGCCCCACTCCGGCTGCAGTCCTCGAATGACATTCTCTTTCAGTTGAATCCATTCCACTGCTGAGTCCGCTGAACCAATGCAGGCAATACCGAGCTCCCAGAAGACGATTTCACAGTGACTCAATAAAATCGGAGAAGAGGTCGTCCCCCGTGATGTATTCCAGAAGACTACGACTGCCGGATCCGATTCCGGAGCCTGTTCCAGTCGGCAATTCTCCAGAATGAGTCCCGAGCAGTTGCCGCGAACCGACAAAACGTGAGCGTTAAATGCCTGAATCTTCGCCCCGTGAATTCGAACACCCTGCACGGATTCAACCGTGATGACCGCGGCGGCACTTCCAGAGTAATCGAACTGAGCGTCGGTCTGCCATTCAATCGTCAGGTTGGAATGCCGGGTCGGATCGTTCAGGAGGAGAGTGTCATCCGCTGGGAGTTTTCCCTGAACCGCCAGCGTGTCACCCGACTGAACCTTGAGAAGTGCTGCCTGCAGCGAGGGAAAGTCCGACTGAGACCCGCCGACCGTCATCGTGATCGGTCCGCGATCAGCCAATTCAATCGGAGTGCCTGCAGGAACCGTTGTTTCCTGCAGTAACTCTTCCTGGCCCGATTCCGAGGAATGATTTTCCAGCGAATTCCGCTGTCCCCAGATCGCCCATGTCAGCATCGCGGAGGCAGCAACAAGAGCTAATGCGGCACCGATTCGAGGAAGAATTCGGCGCGACGTTGCAGGTGATTTGTTTTCTACTGGCAGCTGCACACGCAGGTATTCATCGGACGGCGTGCCGCCTCGGGCAATGTCTGTGATTGCTTCCTCAACCAGCGCCGCCGTCTGAATACGTCGGTCGCGCGTTTTGCAGAGCAGTGAGTCCACCAGATCGCTGACCGCCTGTGGAATCTGAGGCATCACCTGGCGAATCGGAACATGCGGGTCCCGCAGGATCGTGTGCAGAACAGTAATCGAGTTGCCTGAAAACGGCGGCTGGCCGACACACATCATATAGATCACGCAGCCGAGCGAAAAAAGGTCGGCCCGCTCATCGACCCGGCTGCCCTCGATCTGTTCCGGCGACATATATCGCGGCGTACCGAGAGTCTGTCCCAGCGATGTGATGTCGGAGAGTTCAAAGATGACCTGAGCCAGCCCGAAGTCCACAATCTTGACTCGCTGAACACCATTTTCCAGCAGGATGTTTCCCGGCTTGATGTCGCGATGCACGATACCTTTTTCATGAGCGGCTCGCAGTCCCGTTGCGATCTGGCGACTGATTCGCAGAATGTCACCGATGGGCAGCGGTCCGATTTTCCGCATATGATCGTGAAGCGTTGCCCCCGACACAAACTCCATCACCAGATACGGACGCCCGTCGTATTCATCGACCGCATGAATCGTCACGACGTTGGGATGATTGATGCTCGCGGCAACGCGAGCTTCCCGCAGAAAACGGCTTCTGGCTTTTTCACTGGCTGCCAGACTGCTGGCCATGAACTTGATGGCGACAGGCCGAAACAGCTTTGTATCAAACGCTTCAAATACCGTCCCCATGCCTCCACGACCGAGACAGCGGATGATGTCGTAGTGAGCCATTCGGCCAATCACATTGTGGTCAGGCGCGGGCTGAAGTCTGAGCCCCAGATCCTTGATGGCTGAGAAAGTGTCTGCACTGGGTGAAAACCGATGTTCTTCGCTTGCGACAGATACAATTTTCGTCGCAGCCTGAGGATCGTCACCGTCCTGTTCGGATAAATGCAACACGGGCTCCGATGGGTCGGGCTCTGTACCGTCATTGAGTGTAGTCGGCTGCTCTTCAGGTGGCGGAGAGTTTGGATCGGGCTGAGACATGAACACGTTCCTGCGAGACAGCGATTTTCAGGACCGACATGTCAATCCCGAATTCCTGAGCCCATGCAGCAGAGGCACTGCATCGGGTTCGCCACTATATCGGTGTACTCTGCCCTTCGCAATCAGCACAGTAGGGTGTGCGCAGCGGAGCGGAACACACCAAGGGTGATTGTCCAGAAAAGTGGTGCGTTACGCTTCGCTTCACGCACCCTACGGAATCGCAGATTCACTGCAGGGTGTGTGCAACTTCATTTCGGACGGGCTGGATCGACAGGCACGCCGATCTGCGACTCTCGAAAATCGACGACAGCAGATTCCGTGTACTCCTTCAACTCAGGGCGTGCTGACAACTGCTGTTCTGTCAAGTATGCATCCGAACCAAACCAGAAGTGTTCAAAGTCGTCCGTGCTCTCCGCATGGAACGCCTTATCTGCGACGGCGCAGTCAAACCACGCACGCTGACCGGTGTCCCAGGTCGTCCTCCAGAATTCCGTGTCCTGCTTTGCTTCCGTGATTGCGTTGAGCAGCCAGTCCCGCCTGAAGAGTTCGAAGAATCGCGAATGTTCTTCGTCGGGCAGCCGGTTTGCGTAGTCAAAGCTGGATCGAACTTCGGAAACCCGCCACAGACTGGGTGTCAAATGAATCGGACCGTACTCCTTGCGGTGGCTTCCCGCCATCCAGGCTCCGGAATCAATGCCGCGACACAGGTTCTCGTACCAGCGAATTCCTGAGATCAGACAGTCGGGTTCAAGGTGCAGCAGAAACTCCGTCTGATGCCGACGGCACCATTCGACGGCCACGTCCATGGCAGCGCCGTGCGTCCGCGATGGCCCAGGATTCTCCACAACAATGACGCCAGGCTGCGACCGTATCCAGAGCCGTTCCGCTTCGTGGTCTTCATGCCATCGCGCTTCACCAACCATCGGATTGTTATCGATGATCAACACTTGCCAGGACGGAAAATGTTCTCGAAACGACCCCAGGCCCACGGGCATCCAGCGCCGCGTGTTCCAGGCAACAAAGACGGGCATCACGGGCTGACGGACCATGGATCACCGCTGTTCTGCGCAGCATCCGTCAACAAGGGACTCCAGCAGTTCCTGATACTTCACCGCCATCGTCGAAGCAAGACAGTGTTTGAGCGCAGTGCGGCGTCCTTCTTTTCCAAGTCCGCGCGCCCATTCCGGATTCTGCTGCAGCAGGCGAAGGTTTGAGGCAAACTCATCCTGTGTCGCCAGCAGGCCGTTGACACGATGTTCAAACAAATCATGTGCCACACCGACACGAGTGCTGACGACCGGAACACCGTGCAGCATGGCCTCCGCCGCGACGAGTCCGAATCCTTCTTCTGCAGATGGCATACACAGAGCATTCATGATCTGATAGTAGTCACCCAGAAACTCACGAGACGTTGCAAATGCAAATCGACCGGGGATCAGCTCATTGCAAAGTTCCATCAGTTGATATCGCAACGGGCCCCAGCCCACGAGCAAAGCTTTCGCGTCGGGCCCGAGTGCGCCGAGGGCCTCAATCAGCACATGCGCGTTTTTCTCCGGAGAGAAACGGCCTGCAAAGCCGACGACAAAATCATCAGCGGAGAATCCCAGTTTCCGGCGGACCTCAGACGCACTGCTGCGACACGCAATATGACGCTGATCGACGCCGTTCAAAATCACGCTTGTCGGAAATCCTCCGCAGACCTGTTCCTGTACCACACGGCTGACCGCCACGACATGATCGACAACCGGACTGCACGCCTCGAGTGCCGACTTTGTCCAGTCACCGACTCCATGCGCCACGAAGACGACTTTGGCTTGTGAACCTTCCGGCCGCAGATACTCCGGGGCGACGTTACCCCAGACCAGAACCACGTCGGACTCCAGCACGGCATCTCTGACAGCGGTGTCCCGCCCAAAGGTACACGGTATTCCAAGTTTCTGCAGCAATTCGTGGTCCACGGCATAGTCTTCCGTGACGACGTTGCGCACGAAGCGCAGGACCGCAGGGTCACAATGCGACACTAACGCTCTGAGCCACGACTCCACTCCCGCACATACGAATGACGGGCCGATGTGAGCCACTTTCAGCGGCTGCGTCCGCCGAGCGCGACTTCGGCGCGTTTCCGAAGGCGCGCCAGGATAAGCATACAGATATGAGTAGGCAGACTCTTCGCCGGAAATTGTTCGGCAGCGTGCATGCATCTGTTCTGCAACGGGAAAAGCAGCGTAGGGATCGCACTGTGTCATGTTGGGGCTCGAGACTTGCTTCGGAGACGACTTCGGGATGTAAACCAGCGCTATCGAGTAGGTGCTCAGCAGCACTCGCCGGACGCTGTTCCGCTGGTTTACCCGCAGTTGCGACCCGATTCACCAAAAAATTCGTGCCAAATTCAGGTTCGCCGAATGTTTTGTCCCGATCCCCTCCCAGCGTCAAAATCCTAACCACCCGTCTGTTCAGCCGCAGGACAGACATTACGTCGATGCACCCGCCAGGATTTCGGTGCCGTTCATTTTCGGCTCGGCGAATTTTGCGTCGCAATGCTCACACAATTCCCGGGTGACGACTCGCCGCCGATGGCACTGGGAACAGCGAACTCGGCTCGGGCAGTAATGCGCCGTCACCATCGCCAGAATTCCCGCAGGACCAAGCAACAGGCCGATCAACTGCCAGCGACGATGTTTGTCCGCATCAATTCCAAATCGAATGGCGTATCGTTTTCCAACATAGCTCCACAACACGGCCGACAAAATCAGGACTGCTGCGGCAATCAATAGCCACGCCGGGCGAGCATGTGTGAGGACAGCAAAAAAGCTGACCCCTGTCGCAAAGTATCGAGTCTCTTCGAATCCCAGGAATGCCGCTACCGGCCCGAGTGGTGCGATGGCCGCAAAACTGGCGACCTTGCCGACTTCCCATGATCCGAGGTCTACTCCGAGGTCTAAGTTGAGGCCCTCCCTGAAGGTACGCGTCTTCTGTGAACTCAGATCAAGCTCAACAATGCGTCTCGGGCCGGTCCACGGATCGGCCCGGCGATCAAACCACGCTGTGTTTCTGTCTGCGTCGTACCCCACGCTCCCATACGCAAATGAATCGACTTCATCGGGAACAGGAATTGTCGCGACGACTTCGCCGGGAATCAGCAATTCAATGTCTTCCAGCTTCCACTCGTAGGTCGTATTGTCGTCGGCGCGTGGAACTCCGAATGGCATCGGCTGAGCAGCGACGACATCATCTGTTGATGCGTCCCCGGCAACTTGCGATTCAGAACCAACAGCAACTGATCCTCCGGACCAGCGTCGTCCGATGGAATGCGGCACAGCTTTGCAAACAAGAACCTCCCCATCGACAAACACGGCCAGTTGATCCTTCCGGTCACCAAACATATCCACATTGCGAATCGCTTTTCCTGCAGGTGGAGTAAACAACGCGCTCACCGTTCTTGCTCCCAGGTCGATTTCGAACAGCCCGTTCTCGAACAGGTAGGCCGGGCGAAATTCAGGTGCTGAATTGGAATCGTTCCAGTCATCCTCCGAACTTTGCCCATCGAAATCGGTGGCGGCCACAAGGCACTTGCCGAATCGCTGAGTCGGCCATTTCGGATATTCGAAGATCCCATCCGGCCCGATCACGTACTTCAATTCCTGTGGCAATCGGACGACACGATTCCAGGTTTGCTCGAGGCGATCATGCGTATAACCCAGAATCACGCCGTTCGTCGCGGAAAGTTGCCATGTGAGGTGTCGCAGCGGACTGATCTGATCTTCACCTGCAGGTCCCCGGTGCTTCGGAGGTGGTGTGAGGATCGGACCAAGTTGACGCAGCTCCTGAAAGAAAGGTGTCACGTCTGCCGGTGGGGAGATATAGGCTCCGTAACACAATTGAGCGCTCGCCAGACTCATGAACGGCAATTTGTCTTCCCAATCGGACCAGAACTTCTCCTGGCCCACGAACTCCGAGTACTTGTTCGATTCCGGGTGACTCAGATTTCGGATGGCAATCAGTTTATACATGTATCCATGGGTGGCATCCGCCTGCGATGACCATGTGATCGCAGACTCCATCACTTCGCCATCAATATCCACCCACGGCGTGATGTTGGTTCGACTCCTCTCGCTGCGTTCGCTGCGGACGACACCGAGAGCGTCGAAAACAACCCAATCTGCAACAAACCATGCACATCCAAGCCCGCACCCCAGCAGCATGGTGAGCGTCACAAAATTTGTGCCGACCAGAAAACGTCCCGGTGTCGCCCCAAAATCCTGCATGGCACCATGACTGACCATTGTCCGATACGCCACCATTCCGCCGAGTGCAGTCAACGGTAATACAATCGCGGCAGACGACCAGAAGGCAAAGTGATTGTTCGAGAACAATGCCAGGTTCGCTCCCACAGCCGCCAGCGGCAGTGATATCGGAAGGACGCGCCAAAGTGGAAATCCACGCTCGCGAAGGACGACATGATACACCAAAAAGTAGCAGCCAAAGGACGCGATGCAGGACAGGACTGATGGCAATACCATCCGCCATTCGAACGGATAATGCCGGTATCCGGCGCTCATGGCCCACAGAGTCGCGATCAGCAGCGGAACACCAATCACGATCGCATGAATCACGAGCGCTGCCGTTGTCTTGGCGCGAAAAATCGCGCCGCCGGACATGCCTCGGTGAATCAAGAACGCCCAACGATCGCGCCACAGTTCCGGAACGGTCTGCAGGCAGGCCAACACAACCGCCGCGATGCTCCCCATCACGCTGAACGTCAAAGGCAGTTCGTCCGCGAAAAAATGCAGGTTCAATCGGTTCGTGAACTCTGAGTTCATGAGCCCGACAATGGCCGCGACGGAAGCGATCAGGAGCAACAGCCCCCACAATGCGTTCTCTCTGAGTTCTTTCCAGATCATGGATTTCATCGGAAACCTCGTTCAAAAAAATTCTTAACCCTACCGGATTTTGTGTGCGTGCTTTTTGGAAACGTCATTCGTTTAACGGCGAGCCGCAGGCGTAGGCGGCTGAGAATTTCGCC